>JACVIX010000101.1 GCA_015711725.1 Candidatus Geothermincola primus
TCTCGGCCAAGGCGACTGCCTCGTCGGTGTTCCGATGCACCGGGAATCCTGGCAGGTCTTTTCCAACCACGCTGTTTACCAGTTTGGCTCCAAGAGCTGAGGCCAGATGGATGGTGCGATAGAGACCTATGTGAGGAAGGTTGGCGTAGGGGAAAAGGTTGAACACGGTATCTTCCGGGGTAAGCCAGGCTATCTCCGCGGTCCTCCTCATCTGCAGAGATATACCCATCATGTCAAAGGCAGTGTTGAAGAAGGGAGCAGGATCACCGGTAGTGGTTCCCGAGGTGTAGGTAATCTCGTATGTAATATCTTCCGGACGGGGATTTTGAAATTGAAGCATGAAGTCCAAGGGTTTGGCCAGATAATCTTCCCTGAAGGTGGGAGGTATCTGGCGAAGGTCTCTAACCCCCCTTATTCGGGTGGTGAATATCTTGTTCGTTCTGAATAGCTCGCTGTAGTAGGGGCTGAAACGGTCCAGCAACTCCAGCTGCTTTTCCAAGAGCTGATTGCGCAGGGCTTCCAGCTCCTCCGGGGAGAACCAGCATGGATTGTCCTTATCTTTATAGTATATGGGCCACTGGCTTATAAATTCCTTCACCTTGGCTGGGGAGACATCCATCATGTTCAACATCGCCTTTTCCCCTAAGTTTTACGTCGTTTCGATAATCGTTAATCCGTACCTATTTTAAACGTGAGATTGAGGCAGTATCTTCAGAAATCTTATCCGCGGCTTCGCTTTTCCAAGTATCTGCCTAGGCGTTCCACCCCTTTCTTCAGATGCTCCAGATCCATGGTGTAGCTAAAGCGGATATAGCCCTCTCCGCCAGAGCCAAAATCTATACCTGGAGTCACAGCCACGGAGGCATTCTCCAATAATTCCATGGCGAAGGCGTAGGAATCCCTTGAGAAGTGCTGGGCTCCCGCCAGGATATAGAAAGCCCCCTCCGGTTCCACCGCGATCCTGAATCCTATCTCGCGCAACTTAGGGATGAGGTATCTCCTTCTCTGGTCATAGGTACGCACCATCTCGGAGACCTCATCGCCCGCCTGAGTGAGAGCGGCGATTCCCGCTCGCTGCACGAAGGAGTTGGCTGAGATGAATAGATTCTGCTGCATCTTCTGGATGGGGCGCACGAATTCCTCTGGCGCGATGAGATATCCCAGCCTCCATCCAGTCATGGCGTAAAGCTTGGAAAAACCATTGATCACGAAGGCGTGATCGGTGTATTCGAGAATAGAATGCTCCTTACCTTTATAGACCAAGCCATGGTAAATCTCGTCGCTGACAATATATAGGCCTTTCCGGGCAAGGGAGGAGATTTCCCGCATGGCTCGGTCCTTGAGCAGGTTTCCAGTGGGATTGGAGGGGGAGTTGATCAAGATGGCTTTGGTTCTTCCGCTAATTAGGGGGAGTATTTCATCGTAATGATATTGGAAACCGTCTTCCTCGTGTACCCGCACTTCCACTGGTTTACCCTCAACGAACTCCACGATATTGGGGTAACATGAGTATCCTGGATTGGAGAGAATCACCTCGTCCCCGGGATCCAGCATGGACGCGAAGATAAGCATGAGGGCAGGAGAGGTACCGTTGGTAACAACAACCCGTTCGGGGTCCACCTCCACCCCGTACTTATCCCGATAATGTCGGGCTATGGCTTGGCGCAGCTCCAGGATGCCCATGCTGTGAGTATAGTGGGTCTCTCCCTGAGCCAGGGCTCGGGCTGCCGCTTCCTTGATGCACTCGGGAGTGTCGAAGTCCGGTTCGCCTACCTCCATATGGACGATGTCCTTCCCGCACCGCTCCATGGCGATTGCTCTCTCCAGAATCTCCATCACGATGAATGGAGGAATATTCTTCGCGCGGCATGAAATCATCTGCATCACCTCAAGCGATGTCATTATACCAGCACACGCAGGTTAATTCCTATACTTGGATGGGATGGCGCCTCGCTCCTACTCTGGCGCGCGTTTAAAGCATTGTGGCTTTCAACTGAAAATGCGTCTAATGAATTCGTGAGTGGGTGGAAACCCTATCGCTTATTGATAATCGAAAAAGGCCGCTTTTCAGCAATCTGGAGGGAATCGTTCCATCCTAACTTATATTAGTTTGCAGTAATGACTTATGAGTGTAAAATAGATATTGGAAAGTAATGAAGGCGGATCTCGCCGTTTTTCGTGAGTGAAAGAGAGGAAGAGATGAAGGTATTGATACTTTATGAATCTTGTACCGGCAATACCGCTTTCGCCACGGAGGCGCTTCGGCGCTTGTTGGAAAAAGAGGGACATGAATGCTCTCGCATGCGTTACCGCGAGGCGAACCCTTCCGAGCTGGGTGGATATGACCTATACTGTTTCGCCTCTCCTGTGATGAGTTTCTCCCCCCTTGCACCGGTCCTGGATTTCTTGGGAAAAATGCCCCGCCTTTCCGGAAAGCCAGCGTTTATCTTCTTCACCTGCGCTGGTTGGCCAGGGGTGGCTCCCCGGATAATGGCCAGAAAATTGCGCAAGCGCGGGTTGGAAGTTTTAGGGGATTTCTATCTTTCCTGCCCCGATAGCTGGCCCATCAGCAGAAGGCTCCCGGGAATAGCGAAATTCTGGGACAACATCTTCCCCACCAGGAGGTCTCTCAAGAAAATGAGGGATTTTCTCGCGGAGATGGTAAGTCTAGCCTATCGAGTAAACGATGGCGTTAAGGTAAAACTTCCTTCCTATCGCCTGTGGCCCACCATCACCCTTCCCCTGGGATTGTTTGCCGCTAAGGGGGGATTGAGACGGGGGCTGGGTACCCGGGAGATAAAGTTGGAGGATTGCAACCTGTGCGGGCGTTGCGCGGAGGTATGTCCGGTGAATGCGGTGACCTTGGACCATCGACCCACTTTCTCCTCCAAGTGCATCGGGTGCTGGGCTTGCTTCAATAATTGTCCTCGGAAGGCAATATTGAGCAGCGCGGCTAGGCCCGAGGACTATTATTCCGGATTGAGAGAGAAGGACTCGCTCTTTAAGAAAATTGGTCTTTAAAAGGCGGAAGGTCTATAAAGATAGGGTAGAGGACGAAAACAAGCGCTTTCTGCCCCACAAACCAGTCTCTTATAAAACCGGTAAATCTACTTTTACGTTATTACCTTCACTTCGTAAATTTCTATGTTCACACATGATATCGTTCCGCTGGTGAGCTCATAACAGGAGGTCGATGTTAGGTAGGAAATGAAGATACCGGAATTTTTATCCCAGAACCACGCTTTATTTCAATGGGCGGATGCACGGCTTACTTTTTAAGGAATCATAAAAAATCCTGTATTTTAACGGCGGAAAGCAAGACGTAAACGACATTATTTATTTTTTTACTTATTTTAATTTCTGTTTAAGCGATTATCGCCCTTGGGATTTGCCTCCAGGACTTGCGGCAATTTCCCGGGCTATTTCAATCCCGAGATCTGGAAAAGACGGTCCAACAGGAACTGTCCCGAGTTTCCTTGATAGACATTAGGCTGGCAGTAATCGACGATCTGGTAGGGAAGGAGCTGGATTTCTATTAACCAATGGTGCTGCAGTTTCATCTTGGCGATAAAACCCAGACGGGTATATTCCGCCCACATCTGATCGAAGATGAAGTTGCCCAGGCTGTAGGCGATGAAGCCATTTTTATAATACTCGATCCCCTGAATACAGTGGGGGTGGCTGCCAATAACCATATCCGCGCCTGCGTCGATGGAGGCGTGAGCCATGTTCACCATGGATGAGTTGGGATAGTACTTGTATTCCTCGCTCCAGTGGAAGCTCACTATCACCAGGTCCGCCTGCTTCTTCGCCCCCGAGACTGCGTCCTGGACCATTTTCACGTGTTGCGGGTTGTCCTTAGCCCAGGGAGGCAGGTCCACCCATGTGGTTCCAGCGCGGGACTCAGTGGCGTTAACGCTTCCCAGGATTGCATTATAATTGAGAAAGGCTATCTTGATGCCCTTCACTTCCATGAAGAGGGGGGCATAAGCTTCTGCGCTGTTTCTTCCCCCGCCTACGTGCTTGATCTGATTGGCGTCGAGCAGATTGATGGTATCCAAAAAGGGGCCCGCGCCGAAGTTGGTGCTGTGATTGTTGGCCAGAGCCACCACGTTGATCCCCAAGAGCTTGATACCCTGAATGGTGCTAGTGGGTGCCAGGAAGGTGGTTCCCGAATAGGGTGGCTTGAAGCGGTCGGAGAGGGGACACTCCAAATCGGCAAAGACGATGTCCGCGCCTTGGGTATATGGGGCCACGTTTTGAAAGGGATAGAGCACGCCCTTCTGAGCCATTTTCTCCGCCACGTGCCTTCCCGGGATAATGTCTCCGGCAACGTTAATGGTCCAGTTAGGGATCTTGCCGGGGAGGTTTTCCTTCAGGTAATTGGCAAGCTCTTCCATTATCTCGCTCGGCGCGCTTCCGGAGATGTAGAAGGCCTTGCTAGGCCTTAAAGTTCTCTCGTATGACCCTGCCTTTAGCGTCAGTGGGGGTATCTCCAAGATTTCGCTCTGGAATTCCTCAAAGGATGGATTGGCCTCGACGGCTACGTTATAACTATCGTCCCCATAGCTTACTTCAACCAATTCATTATCTTTATAGAAACTATCCGCCAAGGGGACTACCAGTTTCTTGAGCTCTCCGTCGATCTTCAAGGTTAGCTGCAGCTTGGCTTGAAGGGCGGGATTAGATTCCGGTTTAAGGCTGGATCTCAAGGCGAGTCCCAGCGCCAGACTGGCGATGAAGACGATCAGGAGCACGATCAGATAGAAATATTCACGTCTCTTCCTCGATCGGTTTCTTTTCTTCCTGGCCGATATCTCTTTATCCATACGCCAGCCTCCCAGCCGCCCTTCGTTTTGTGGTAATGCTGCCTTCTCAGGCACGGAGTAATTATATAATACAATCAAGAGGGGAAAAATGCCCAAAGACAAAGGATACACGGGTATGGATTGTTGCCACGCGAAGCACCCATAATTTTTAGGGAAAGGCGGTGTGGAGTAGGCTATAAGATTGATATAGATCTCAACTGGCTTTAAGGCACCGTCCGCTGCTAGGAAAAAGGTGTTTCAACTGGCTTTAAGGCACCGTCCGCTGCTAGGAAAAAGGTGTTTCAACTGGCTTTAAGGCACCGTCCGCAGCTAAGATGGAGAAAACCCAAACGGCTTTAGGGCGCGGTCCACAGCCAGAATGATAAAAAGCTTGGAGGCTTGTCTTGGGAGCCGCAAGGCGGGTTCCCAACCAGAATCAATGGCAGGTTAGGCCGTGGATTTGGGATACGGGAGGTAGGCACCTTAAGGTAGACGACATTGCTAAAAGAGCGGTGACCTCTCAGGTGTGCACCTCGTTCTTGAGAAAGCCCAAATATAGAATAGAGAAGAGTCGCCAGAGGAAATCGTTGGGGGAGGGGATAGACTTGGAGAGGGTAAATCGGGAATCCAATGGTAAGGTTCGGGTTTCCGTGGGGGAAGCTTGGAGCCAGATGCCGCGGTCTCATAGGATAACCATCCTTATTCTAATCTTTTACTTGACCTCCGGAGCGGTGGCACATCTAATCGCCTGGGTCAGGCATCGGGCCATCCTTGTTCCCGAGCTAGTGGCTTTCGCCATGCTCTCCATGTTAGTCGTCTGCATATGGCATTCCCTGAAGGTCAAAGGTTTGGGTCCCACCGTGGCTTTTTTTCTTATCTGCTGGTCTATAAGCTGGTTATGTGAGTATATCGGACACAACCGGGGATGGTTTTTCGGCCATTACCATTACACGAAAACTCTGGGGGTGGCCATCGGAGGGGTTCCTCTGATAATTATCGTCACTTGGTCAGTGGTGATCTATTCCTCTTTTATGGTCATAGATTGGCTGGTGGGGATGGGGGGAGTGGTGAAATTGCGCTCCTGGTGGGGAAGGGCGTTATGGTCCACCCTCATAGCCTCCGCCACCGCTACTCTGGTGTGCGCCTGGGACCTGATGGTGGACCCCATGGCCACCTCCTACGCCTGGTGGACGGGTAACGGAAGACTGCCCTGGTGGTACTGGATAAGAGGGGGACCTTACCTGAGAGAGTTGCCGGGGATCGAGAGGATCGAGGGCTGGGAAGGTGCAGCGCAAAGTGGGGTGCCCATCGGGAACATGGTGGGCTGGTGGATCGCGCCTTTCTTCATGGTCTTCATCTTCTACCTCTTTTTCCAGCGGGCCAACATAGTATCCGGCAGCCTTTTCAACTTGGTACCACTTCTAGTCTATTTTTATGTCTATTTCACTCTAGTCTTCCTAGTGCTGGAAATGAACTGGTACGTGCAAGATATGACCCAGGTGGCCTTGATCGGCACTTTCACCATGTTGCCGGTGATCCTCACCTCGCTGGTGAAATTGGTGTGGGATTACACCTGAGAAATGAGAACTTTTCTCGGATCGCCGGTTATGCCTTCCGGCGAAGGATTGATAGCTTCGCGCCTTCGAGTTCACGCCTGTTCTATGGGGGGCGGGAAGCGCTACTCACCATCTGATATAATGGTTACAGGTTGACATTTTTTCAAGATTAAATTGAAGCGGAGGTTTGAAGGGAGAAAATCGATGGAATGGGAGGCGCTAGCCGCCAAGATAAAGGCGGATTTTGAGGTAAAAAATCAGGTGAGGGAGGAAGCATTGAAAGCTTGCCGGCAGATCGTCCGCATCGCCAGCTACGCTATACGCAGTATCCATCGTGACGAGCGGGAAAGGGCTCAAGAATTGCTAAAAGAAGCCGAGGAATATTTACATGATATAAAAAATATTACAAGAGACCATCCTGAGATATACAGCGCCGGTTTCCTTCTCGACGCCCAGAAAGAGTATACCGAGGCTAAGGCAACCTTCTCCCTTATCTACGGGGAAGAGTTTCCCGATCCGGATAGTCTGGGGGTCGAGTACTCCGCCTTCTTAAATGGGGTGGGAGAGGCGGTGGGAGAGTTGCGCCGCCACATCCTGGACATCATCAGGGAGGACAAATTGGAGAGAGGGGACGAACTCCTCCGATCCATGGATGATATCTATTACCTGCTGGTCTCCTTCGATTATCCGGAGGCCATCACAGGCGGCTTGAGGCGCACCACCGATGGCGCCAGGGCTATCATGGAACGAACTAGGGGAGACCTCACCACCGCCATCCGTCAAAATAAGTTAAAGAAGGCCATCTCCCTCCTGGAGGAGAAACTGGTTGGTTCTGATTGAGGAGCGGTAAATGAGGTTAGGTGAATGAGGTTAAGCAGAATCAAAAGAGAGTTACCTTCGCTGATAATATCCGCATTTCTTCTCGCCGTCGTGGTGGCAGGGGCAATCTACGCGTTAAGGGAGGGGGAAATCGATCGCCGAATCCGCTCCTGGCCAGCTGAGGAGGGGATGAGCGCCATATCGTCGGTCCGAGCAACGCCTCATTTAGAATCTTCTTTAGCTATTCTAGAGCTGGAGGGAGAAACGGAGTGGTGCTATCTGGTCGTCCTCCAAAAAGGTAAGCTCTATGTGTTGGGGATTCCCACCCATCTGGTGATTCAGGGAAGCGAGGGAGAGATGACTTTATCCCAGTTACGAAAGTCCGGTCTGGGCGGACTATGGTCTTTCTTTTCCCAGGTCTTAAAGCTCCCCGTTAGTCATTGCCTGATCCTGCGCGGTGATAAACTCGCACACTTGGTGGATAGAACGGGTAGGATTTTCTTGAACGTATCCTCCCCTAGTTATAGCCAGGATATGGGGGATGGCTTGCAACGGAGATTGGAAGAACTAGGGGAAAGCGAGAATAACCCCTTGCGAGCGGGATTGATTTTCCTAACCTTCGGAGCCCTGTGGAGTAAAATTTTTAACTCGAGGCATCTTTTAATAGACTACCAGCTGGAAAGGATGCTCGCGGACGCCATGCTTGTGGACGGGAGCCTTAACTACAGAAAGTTGCGGGATTGGGGGGAAGAGATGGAGGGGTTGAAGGAGGATGATATCGTAATCCTTCCCTGCCCCAAAACTTTCTCCGGCGAGGAGGATGAACTGGACGGGGAGACACTGCATGGGCTTATTTCTTCCCTCTTGGGAGGAGAGAATATCGGAGGGATGATCGAGACTATCCAGCAGACGAACAAGAAGGTGGAGGAGGAGCGCAGGGATTGGGAAATGCGTAAGCGCCTCACCTTCGACCCTGTGCCCGTGGAGGTCATTTACAGGGCTATGACCGGGCGCATGGAGGTGGCTATCACTTTGGATGACGGCTATAACCTGGATCCTCGTATCCTGGACCTTCTGGAACGCCACCATATCAAGAGCACCGTTTTCTTGGTCGGAGGGTGGGCTAGGTCTAACCCCGATTGGGTGAAGCGGATGGATTCGGCCGGCTTTGAGGTATGCAACCATACCCTGCGCCATCCCTGGTTGACCAAGTTGCCCGATGACCAAATCCGTTATGAACTTGTGGAAGCGGAACGCATCATCTTTGACATCACCGGCAAGAACGTCCATTATTTTCGTCCACCCGGCGGCTATTATGACGCCAGGGTGGCCGCGGTGGTGGCTTCCTTGGGATATAAAATGGTGATGTGGTCGATAGATTCCGCCGATACCCGCTACCGCTCCGTTCCCCCCGAGACACGCGCCGCTAACATCCTGGCAAGGGTCAAGCCCGGGGATATCCTCCTCTTCCATTTCGGTGGTTATTATACCTATGAAACCCTTTCTCTACTCATACCCCAACTGGAGGCGCAGGGATACAGGATGGTTACCTTAACCGAGCTTTTAAAACCCTAATGCCTTGGGATGAGCCCAGGGATGAAGGTTACACATAAGCCTCTTTTTCTATTTTTAGATTGTCAATGATGCATTTCCCGGAGGGACATGAGGATGGGCGAGAGGACACGTTATATTGATGCCTTAGGAATGAGGATGGACATGAGTAGTGACATATTGATGCACCAAAGTAAATTTTATATAGTGTAAATTAATTATTATTTAACCGAGAACCTATGCTTTAAAGCAAGAACCCGTGGGCATTTTCGTTTCCCCCTTTTATTTTCTAGACGCCCTTGTTTGGCGATATCGCTTTGCAAACGAATCGCGGAGTTGTCTACCTGCATGCTCTCCTCTGCTTCATCGGGGATAAAAAACCACTTCTTTGGCTGGGCGCCCGCTCTACTTTGCCCGTGAAACATAACAACCTTTTAGTTAAAGGGAAGTACAGGATAAGCCCGTGAAAATTCGGCGGATTCGGTTCCTTTCTTATGGAAAGGATAAAGCTTTTGAATGATCCGTGTCATGAGTGGTGAATTGTGCATTATTCCAAGAACGACGATAATTGAATATAAGGTTAAGTAATGAGATAACATCTTATGTCCATGGGATTCGAGAGGATAAGGAGCGAAGGAGCTCGATGGCGACTAGGCGTAAATATTACAAAGTGTTAAAGATAGGGAGTTTCGTCGCCATAGTTGCCATTTTCGTAGCGGCTATCGTTTTATTGTCCGTGAGAAACCTGGGCGATGGTTCCGAAGGTGTTCCCGCCGAGCAAGGCGCGGGTAACCGGGAGAGCGCTGATGAGTCCGTAGAGAAGGAGGTCAATCAGACAGCGCCAGATGATCAGCGGGGCGGGCATGAAAAGAGTCAAGATATGGTCTTCAGGCCCGTGCCTCCAGAGGTGATCAAGAGAGCTAACACCGGGCGCATGGAGGTGGCTATTACTCTGGATGATGGTTGGAACGCGGATCCCCGCATCCTGGATTTGCTCCGCTCTCACGGGATCAGATGCACCGTCTTTATCATCGGCGATCGTCAGGTGGCGGACGCTCATCCTGATTGGGTTCGAAGTCTGGATTCCGCCGGTTTCGAGGTATGCACCCACACCCTTAACCATGCCAAACTCACCAACCTTCCCGTGGACCAGGTGAGGTACGAGGTGGTGGAAGGGCAGCGGGTGATCTGGAATATCATTGGCAAGCAATACTTCTATTTCCGCCCTCCGGGGGGCTATTTGGACGATACGGTCATCGGCGTGGTCTCTTCCCTTGGTTACAAGATTGTGCTTTGGAGCCTGGATTCCGGGGACACCGCCAACCCTTCGCTGCCCGCCTCCTCCCGGGCAAGCGCCATCCTCAACGCGGTAAAACCAGGCGACATCCTTCTTTTTCATTTCGGCGGTTACAAGACCTTCGAGACCCTTTCTATGATTATTCCCCAGTTGAAGGCGCGGGGCTACAGCATGGTTACCCTAACCGAACTACTCAAGCCCTGATGGGACATGGGTTAAGTCTTCGCTTAATCGACGGATGGATTCAACATGGGAAGAACCCGATTTCTATGCAGCGATTATAATCTGATTCTACCGCCTGCGCATGACGGTATTCATTGAGTTCCTTTTCTCGTCTAGGGATACATGCATGGAGATCGGTACAAGCGCGTGGCGATGGCCGCAGAAAAAATAACAACGAAACGTGTGTTATTTAGGAATTTTTTTAACGTAGATGGCGTTGGCCAGGTGCCAACCGATGGTGCGCTTCTTGCTCCCCACCGCAGCCTGCAGAGGCCCTTTAAAGGGATCTTTGCCCTCCACCTTGATCTTGACCCCCGGCTTAATTCCCAGGGAGGCCATGAACTGCAGCAGTTCCGGCTCGTCATCCTTCACGCTAACCACCTGCGCCCGCTCGCCGGTCTCTAAAGAATAAAGGGACACCTCCTCCACTAGCGCGTCCTCCACTTTGGAGGGGATAGGATACCCATGGGGGCATACCTTGGGTTTACGCAGAGCTATATAAATTCTTCTTTCTACCTCATCGGAGATATTGTGTTCGAAGGATAGGGCTTCTTGATGAGCCTCGTGCCATTCAAACCCCAGCATGTCGGTGAGCAATCTCTCAACGATGCGGTGACGCCTGATGGCTTTGATAGCCATCTTCTCTCCCTCGGAGGTGAGGGTGATGCCGTGATAGGGGCGATAGTTGATATAGCCCTTTCGAGACAGTTTCTTTAACATGTCCGTCACCGAGGAGGGAGCAAGTTTCATCGCGTCGGCGAGCGCGGTGGTGGACACCGGGCTTTCCTCCTGTTGCAGACGGAATATATGTTTGAGGTATTCCCAGAAATGCTCGGCGGTAAAAGCGCTCTTCGTCGATCTCATCCTTTTCCTTTGGAAACTTGATATTTTTATATTTCTAAATTATAATTTCGATTAACCGAATTTTCAATACAAGGGAGGGATGAGTAAAAATAATTTCTTTATAAATTGTTCGGTTATTAAGCGGTTAAAAGCGTTTTGCGCCAACCTTGTCACAATCCATATCTATCAACAGTTAAGTTCATATAAACCTTTAAGTCACCTAGGAAAGGAGTGATGAGATGGAGAATACCTGGCCTTATATCACCATGTGCTTAGGCCTATTGGGCTTGGGAATGGCGGGCTTCTACACCTGGTGGGTACTCCGGCAGGATCCTGGGGAGGAGAAGATGCAGGAAATCTCCCGACATATCCAAGAAGGAGCGGCGGCCTTTCTCAAGCGCGAGTATTCCACCGCCATCTGGTTTCTGCTGGTGGTAGCTTTGGCGATCTTCCTTTTTATCAAGGAAGGAAACCTGCATACCGGGCGCTATCAGGCTTTAGCCTATCTCATCGGGGTGGTCTGCTCGGGGAGCATCGGGGTTATCGGCATGGCGCTCTCCACCCGGGCTAACTGCCGCACCACCCAGGCGGCCAAGCAGGGATTGGGACCCGCTCTGAAGTTGGCTTTCCGGGGAGGCTCGGTAACCGGGCTAGCAGTAGTGGGCATGGGGCTTTTTGGCATCTCCTTTATCTACTTACTCATGTCCAAATGGTGGAAACCCGCCACCATAATCAATCCTGAGCTGGGAATCAATTATGTCCCCGGC
>JACVIX010000102.1 GCA_015711725.1 Candidatus Geothermincola primus
ATGGCGTCGTTCTGGGCTACATTCGCACCCTGATAAGCGATGAGCCATTGCGCGCTCCCTGCAGTGGTAGGGTGAGAAAGTGGCTAGTGGGAGAAGGTGACCCGGTGGGGATAGGAATGCCCTTAGCCTACTGGGAGGTGCTATGAGAATGGGTATGGCCTATGTCTTTCCCGGGCAGGGGAGCCAGCATCCCGGCATGGTCTCCGATGTCTTGAAAAGGGAAAAAGATTCCAGGTTGGTTTTTGATATAGCCTCGGATATAGCCGGTGCCGACATCTTGCGCCTCTGTGATAATGCTGATCATGACCTGATTAAGCGGACCGATTACTGCCAGATATGCGTAGCCGCCGTATCCCTAGCGTGGTTGCAGCTACTGCGACGGGAGGGTTTTCGAGCGGAAGCAGTGGCGGGGCACAGTCTGGGTGAATACTGCGCCGCTTGCGCCGCGGGTTGTTTCGAGGTTGAGGAGGCCTTGCGCCTCATCTGGGCTAGGGGGCAGGCTATGCTGGAATGCGCTCTTTCCTCGCCCGGTTCCATGCTGGCCATTGTGGGGATGAGCATGGAGGAAACCTTTCGGCTGGTGAGAGATTTATCAGATGACTATTTCATCCACCTCGCCAATCACAATAGCCTCACCCAGACCGTGGTAGCTGGGGAAGAGAAGGGGCTGGAAGTCTTGGAAAAGAAGGTACGGAGAGGTGGCGCGAGGTCGGTTCGCCTGAAAGTAAAAGGCGCGTTTCATACCCCCGCTTTCACCCGAGCGAAAGAAGCCGTTGAGGAACGGCTGGGAAACATGGTCATTAAAGACCCTTCGATTACCTTTTTCTCTGGCTATGGGGGAACCGAGGTGAGGGACGCCGCCGAGGTGGCACATTCTTTAGCTAGTGGCATCGATTCACCGGTGCTCTGGTGGGAGGTTCAGAGGAGACTGATGGAGATAGGGTCGGACCCTCAGGTAGAAGTGGGGCCGGGTAAAGTCTTATGTAACATGGCGATCCGGGATTACCCGAATCTGCGCGTCTGTCACGCGTCCGACCTGGTGGGATCGACAGGATAAGATTGGCGAAAGGACCATGGGCGGGAAGGTGTGTCTCAACTCCAAAAATGTAAAGGCGGCGATGGCCAATTTCGAAGGGTCAGGCAAGCATAGCGGGTTTGCTAAGTGTGTTTAAAGCGAAGTTTGGCCCTCTCAAGGAAGGGTCGGTCGCTCGCAAATCTGAGCCTGGTTGGAAGATGGATGTAGATTTGAGTCGAAGGAGAGAGGCCTTTTATGAGATAGCTCTTGTCGGTCCAATCGCCGGTTCTGGCCGAGAGGTAAGACTGGGATTGAGAGATGGATGAGAGGGTAGTTTCTCTGGACCAATTGTTGATTGAACAAGAGGGAAGACAGGCATGTTCGGGAAGGTAATGGTGGTAAATCGGGGCGAAATAGCTTTAAGAGTGCTTCGCACCTTGCGGGAGATGGCCATCGAGAGCGTGGTGGCATTGTCCACTGTAGATTTAGCGCAACCTCCTCCTTTAGCCGATCAAGTGATATGCATAGGCGACGGAGATCCCCAAAGGAGTTACATGAATTCCCATCGGATTTTAAGCGCGGCTTTTGCATGCCAGGTGGATGCCCTACATCCAGGATACGGTTTTCTCTCCGAGGACGCTTCGTTCTCCGAGCTTTGCGCAGAGATAGGCGTGGTCTTTATCGGCCCTTCTGCGGAGGCGTTGGGAAAGTTGTCTGACAAGGCGTCCTCTTGCCAGTTAGCCGCGGAACATCATATCCCCCATCTTCTTATAGATGTGATGAGGGGAGAAGAGGACGCGCGACGCCTCTCCGCGGCTGTGGATTATCCGGTGGTGATCAAACCGGTGGTGGGAGGAGGAGGAAGAGGAATCAGAATAGTGGAACGACCGGAAGATTTCCTGCCTCAATTTAAACAGGCGCTGGTGGAGACACCATCCCGACTCCGGTACTCAGGTTTCTTAGTGGAGAGTTACCTTGAGAGGGCGAGACATTTGGAGGTACAGGTATTGCGTGATGAAGATGACAACATGGTAGTCTTTCCGCCCCGCGACTGTTCCATCCAGTATCGTAATCAGAAATGGGTGGAAGAGACCCCCGCACCTCTATGCTCGACCCAACTCTTGGATAAGCTAGAACGGGGAGCTCGACTTATCATCGAGGGCAGTGGATTGAGGGGCATCGCTACCGTGGAATACCTGGTGCGCGGTGATGAATATTATTTCATCGAGGTCAATCCCCGCCTGCAGGTGGAGCATACCATCACCGAGCTAGTGACGGGGATGGACCTGGTGCGTGAGCAGATCCGACTGGCGGCAGGGGAGAAACTGGAAGATCCCCCACTCCCAAGAGGACACGCCATCGAGGCACGCATCTACGCCCTGCCTTCCGGCGAATCCGTTTCCCTTACTCCTCCAGGGGGTCCGGGCGTGCGTGTGGATGCGTTTCTCGGCCAAAAGGGAGAGGCGCTTTTTCTTTACGATCCCCTGCTTGCCAAGATATGCACCTGGGCTCCGAATAGGTCGATGGCTATATCCCGAATGAGGCGAGCCCTGGAAGAGACGGTAGTGCGCGGTGCTGTGACCAACCTTCACCTTCTAAAAAAAGTGATAGAAAGTGAGGCTTACATCAGAGGGGATTATCAAATAGAGACCCTGCACGAGATGATGGGAGGTGAGAGTTGGATTTCCTGGAGGGAATAGGACAGTTCATGCGCAGCGAGGATATCGAGGAATTGGAGATAATTGATGGTAATTGTTCCATTCTCCTCCGCCGTTCTACCTCAAAAAGCCCCATTGGCAGCGATGAAAGGGGTGGAGCTTGCCAGGTAGTGGCTCCCTTGGCGGGTATTCTTTACCTGGCTCCGTCCGGGGAGGACGCTCCTTATTCCTCGCCAGGACAGACCAAGGAAGAGGGGGAGCTACTCTTCTGTGTCGAGGCACTCAAGCATTTAAATGAGGTGCGTGCCCCATTTGACCTGGTGATTGAAGAGATTTTGGTGGAGAATCTGGAATCCGTCCAGGAAGGTCAGGTAATTATGCGAGTGAGCAGAAAGGATGAAGAATGCGCTATGTGACCGTTGCCTCCTGTGGATCGTGTCTTCCTAGCCATGTCCTCTCCAACCATGATTTGGAACGGTTTTTGGAGACCACCCACGAGTGGATTCATAGCCGAACCGGCATAAACGAGAGGAGGATAGCGGGGGCGAACGAGGATAACCTCCACCTTTCACTGGAGGCTTCGAGAGATGCTTTACGAGGGTCGAGCCTTCGCGGAGAGGATATAGACCTCACCATCGTGGCAACCACCACCTGCGACCGCATGGTTCCCGCCCTGGCTTGCAGCGTCCAGAGGGAATTGGGAACCAGAGGACCGGCTTTCGATATAAACGCCGCGTGCAGCGGGTTTACCTATGCCGTGGTGGTAGCCCTCCATCTTATGCGGGGCGGAATAGCCTCGAGGGCGCTGGTTGTGGGGACAGAGACGCTCACGCGAATAATCGACTGGACGGATAGATCCACCTGCGTCCTCTTCGGAGATGGCGCGGGAGCGGTGATCCTGGAGCCTTGTGACCGGGGAGAGGGTATTCTCTCCTACTCCCTTGGAGCCTGGGGCGAAGGGGATAAGTTGATCTTCGCCGAGGGTGGTGGGGCGCGAATGATGGCCTCTCTGAGCGGCAATCTTGATGGTAGGGAAGAATCCATGGCTACTTATCTCCCTTTCCTAAGCCACGCCTGGAATGACCGCTACCCCTACCTACAGATGGATGGTAGAGAGGTCTATAAATTCGCGGTGCGCAAGTTGTGTGAAACGGTGGAGGACCTCTGCCGGCAGGCGGCGGTAAATTTGGGCGAGGTGAGGCTGATCGTTCCCCATCAGGCTAATTATCGTATTATACAAGCGGCGGCCCAGCGCCTAGGAATTCCCTTAGAGTGCTTCCACCTCAATTTGGATCGCTTCGCCAATACTTCCGCAGCCTCCATCCCTATCGCCCTGGAAGAGGCGGTACGCTGGGGGAAGATCTCTCCGGGAGATCTGGTAATCCTGGTGGGGTTCGGCGCCGGTCTGACCTGGGGAGGGATTCTCATCAGATGGACGGGATGTAAATGAGAGGGAAGGAGATGGATCATGTCTCTGGATAGGAAAGTGGCTTTGGTGACCGGAGGTTCAAGGGGTATCGGTCGAGCGACCGCTCTTAAGCTGGCGGAGCACTGTTCCCATGTCGCCATCAATTATCAGGGCAATCAAGCGGCCGCGGAGGAATGCTTGGAGATGCTGAAAAGCAAAGGGGTAGAAGCCATGGCTATTAAGACCGACGTGAGCTCGCCCGAGGGGGTCCGGGAGATGATCGCTCGGTTGGAAAAGAAGTGGGGAGGGCTGAGGGTTCTCGTAAATAACGCCGGTATACATCGGGACGGGCTGGCGCTGCGCATGCGCGAGGAGGACTGGGATCGCGTATTGGAGGTGAATCTGAAAGGGGCTTTCTTGTGTGCTCGCGCGGCGTTACGTTCCATGGTCCGCGGAGGATGGGGAAGGATCGTTAACGTCTCCTCGGTGGCGGGCCTTGCCGGCAACCCTGGGCAGATAAATTATTGCGCTTCCAAGGCGGGGCTGCTGGGCATGACTCGCAGCTTAGCCCGGGAAATGGCGCGCTGGAATATCACCGTTAATGCCGTCGCCCCGGGGCTCATCGCCACCGATATGACGGATAAGCTCGCCGACGAGTCGCTGGAGACGCTAACCTCCCGTATCCCCATGGGGAGGATGGGAACCCCAGAGGAGGTGGCGGAGGTAATCTCTTTTCTCGCCTCAGAAGCTGCCGGTTATGTGACTGGACAAGTGATCTGCGTGGATGGGGGAATGTTGAGTTGAAGATGAAAATAATTGATTTGAGGGAAAGGGCTTTGAGGCATTGGGTTCGCTGTGAGAAATGTGGCCTTCCCCTGGAAAAGTCCAGGTTTAAACTTCACTTGGGAGTCTGTCCATCCTGTGGTCATTATCATCGTCTTACTCCGCAGGAGAGGGTGGACTACCTCTTCGATCCCCGCAGTTTCCATCTAGAGGCATTTAGTCCTCTCTGGAAAGAGCCCATGCTGGCGAGTAAAGAGGAGGCGATGAAGGAATCCATCCACCAGCAAAAGGAGGCTATGGTCTGGGGAAGAGGTGAGATTGAAAGCCAGGCATGCGTGGCTGTAATTATGGATTTCACCGCCTATGGAGGTTCGCTAGGAGCGGCGGTGGGGGAGTTATTCTATAGGGCTTGCGATCTTTGCCTTAAAAGCGGCAATCCCCTGTTGATAGTCACCGCCTCGGGGGGGGCCCGGGTGCAAGAAGGCACCCTCGCACTTCTACAGATGGCCAAGACCATGGTGGGGATGACCCTTCTAAAAGAGGCGGGGATACCCTCCATTTCCCTGCTCTGCGATCCCACCTGTGGAGGGGTTACCGCCAGCTTCGCCACCGCGGCTGATTTTATTCTTGCGGAACCAGGAGCGTTGATCTGTTTCAGTGGTCCCCGGGTGGTGGAGCAGACCACGGGAGTCCAGCTTCCCGCCGACTTTTCCCGGGCGGAGAAACTCTATGAACGGGGACTAGTGGATTGCGTGGTTCCCCGCATCAGGCAACGCCCGGTTATCGGCGAGCTACTAGCTTTTCTGCGCGGAAAGGAGGTGGAAGGGATCGATAGTGAAGGGAAACGTGGAGAAGAGATGGCACGGCTGTATGCGCGAGACAAACCAATTTTTACACAATGAAATTAATGATGGAAAATGAATTTTGATGGAGAGTTGAAAGGGGATGAGATGGACGAACAAGCTATTTTCGAGAGAGTGCGGGCGATTCTTGAGGAAAGATTGGCCGTTCCCCAGGATGGCATAACGTGGGATTCCCTTCTCAAGGAGGACCTGGAAGTGGATTCCCTCGATCTTGTAAACCTGTCCATGGTGGTGGAAGACGAGTACGGGATAGATATTCTAGACGGCGAGGCAGAGGATATAAGAACCGTGGGCGACGTGGTAAGACTGATAAAGAACAGTCTGCTTTCCAGGGACGGTGAAGCTAAGTGAGGCGAAGGGTGGCGATTACCGGTATGGGTCCCGTCACCTCCCTAGGAGTGGGTTTGTCACCATTCTGGGAGGCCCTAAAAGCGGGGCGTTCAGGTATCTCTCGCATCACCTCTTTCGACCCGCAGAACTTTCCCAGCCGGATCGCGGGGGAGATCAAAGACTTTGACCCCACCGATTATCTCGACCGCAAGACGGTTCAGCGGATGGATCGTTTCTCTCATTTCGCGGTGGCGGCGGCCCGTCTGGCGCTCAGAGACGCAGGCCTGGAGGAAGGGAAGGAGCTCCAGACGCTGAATCTGGAGCCCCACCGGGCGGCCGTGGTGGTGGGGTCGGGCATCGGGGGCATGAACACTATGGAGAGCCAGTTTAAAGTGCTGATGGAAAGGGGGTGGTCCCGGGTCGACCCCTTTACAATTCCCATGATGATACCCAACATGGCCGCTGGTTATCTCTCTATCCTTCTTGGCTTCACCGGACCCAACCTGTGCACGGTCACCGCGTGCGCGGCGGGTTCCCATGCAATAGGTATCGGCTACCGTCTGGTCTCGGAGGGCGAGGCGGACATTTGTTTGGCGGGCGGGGTGGAGGCCAGCATCACCCCCCTCGCAATAGCGGCGTTCTGTTCCATGCGAGCTCTGACCACCCGTAATGACCATCCCACCTCCGCCAGCAGGCCATTCGACGCCGACCGGGATGGTTTCGTTATTGCAGAAGGAGCGGGCATGCTGGTGCTAGAAAGCGTTGAGGGCGCTATGAACAGGGGCGCGAAAATCTACGCGGAACTAGCGGGTTTCGGTATGAGCTCGGACGCTTACCATGTGACCGCGCCTGATCCCCAATCTCGGGGGGCAGTGTTGTGCATGGGCGAGGCGTTGCGATCCGCCGGGTTGGCTCCCCAGGATATCGGGTATGTCAACGCCCATGGAACCTCCACTCCCTATAACGACCGCTGCGAGACCCTGGCTATAAAGAAACTCTTCGGCGAGCGCGCCTATTCCATTCCCGTGTCTTCCACGAAATCTATGACCGGCCATCTGCTGGGAGCGGCGGGAGGGGTGGAGGCCATCGCCACCGCCATGGCTTTATATGAGGGGATTCTCCCGCCCACCATCAATTTGGAGAAACCGGACCCAGAATGTGACCTCGATTACGTGCCTGGAAACGCGAGGCAGGTAAAAGTGGGAGCGGCTCTGAGTAACTCCTTCGGGTTCGGGGGGCATAACGCTTGTCTGGCGATGAAAGCGTGGGAAGGAATTTAATTTACGCTCCTTCATCGATATTTCCAAAAATTTTTTACATAATGTTAATTAATTGTTGAAAAGACAAAGAACGGTTATATCCACGGAGTTGTATTTGAATCCACGGACACGACAGCGTGGTGCATTTTGGTCCGGTTGTCACAGTCTGAGAAACCCTTCCTTTCATGCCTTCCGCCAGTTGTTAGCCATCTCACTTCGATGGGATTGGTTGAATATAACGATGGAGGAAAGCGCCTCTTTAATAAATATTCGCAATACGAGATTGAAATCTTTTTAGAGCGTCTTCAACTCTAGCGAGGCGTGATAACGCCATTTAACCGAGGTGACACAACCATCAGTCGAGAATAAAAGGGATAGAGGAATTTTAGGTATATATTGGCGAGAGCTTATGCGAAGACGTGACTGTTTAGGTATCAGCGCGCGATTCGCGAGTAGCTCGTGGCGGGTCCGCTGGATGGGGAAATGCAAGAGCCGGCCTTTACATAAAGGCCGGCTCTCCAGACCTTGCGGGTCTGTAAACCTTGATTCATCCACTCAGGGACTCCAGAGCGTTCTGCAAAAACTGTAGCGGATCTGTGGCAATCTTCCACTGATCTTTCTCCCATACGAGAACGATATTCTCCTCGATGCGCATGGTGGGAAGAGTCGCTATAGCGCTTGCAATTTCCACAGAATACTTGTTGGCGAGGTCGCTCATTTTGAGATTGGAGATATCCACCCCCTGCTGCATCAATTGGGCAAGCAGAGGAGTCAGCGCTTCCATCAATCTGCTCAAATCCGGCATGGTCAATTCCACGCTTACCGTGGCGTACTCCCCGCTTAAATTATGGCCGCAGGTGTTCAAATCCATGTGTGCGACAATGGCGTCTACGAATTTCCGGGAACCCGTCATCTTTCCTGAGATCACCCCTTGGATAGGGGCTGAATTCACCCCGCTAGCTAGGTAGTTGAGGGCTTGGGAATAATTGCCGCCTCGAACCGCCGCCCAGAATGTTCTCACCGTTTCTTCAGGGTTGGGTTTCTCTTCCTGCTCCTCTGTAGGTGGCGAGGTAAAGAGCGCCTCTTCCTCGACCTGCTCGTCCTCCAGCTTTGGTCTGGTTCCGCAGCCCGTCGAAATGGTGACCAAGAGGACCACGAGCAGAAGCGAAGCCCATGCCATCACAAAGCTACGATTGATCAGTTTCCTCTTCCCTCCCCAAAATATTTCTTTATGGATAAAATTTGGGCTGCCGCGCCATGCCGCTTGGCCCGCTTATTGGGGTCGGGGGGTTATCTCCAGAGCGTATGCGGCGGCCTCTCCCAAATTCTCCGGCAGGGTGATGGTCAAACCATCTGGGTCCTGTTGCCACTCCAGATATTCTCCGCTGGCCAGAAGGCGCACGGTGGTACCTGGAGCGGCGATCATACCCTCCAATTTGACCTGGGTGCCCTCCGGCTTATCCAGCAGAATGGCGAATAGTTTCTCCTCATCCGCCTTCTGGGTGAAACGAATCCTTACGGTGCCGCCATTGGCGCTTCCCTCGGCGGTCTTCCATGGTCTAGTGGCATATATGGCCTGCCCGTTGGCGGATAACCACTGGCCAACCCCTCCTAGAATCTCTAGCTGCTTCTCTGGGATGGACCCGTCGCTCCTGGGGCCCAGTCCTAAAAGCAGGTTTCCATTCTTGCTCACCACGTCTACCAGGCACTCCACCGCTTCATCCACGGTCATGAAGTGCTCATTATGTATATCTTCTTGCTGGTTATAGCCGAAGGACCAGCCGAAGCCTCGACAGGTTTCCCATTTCAGTTTTCTCACCTTCTCCATGACGCGGTATTCAGGGGTGAAGAAGTCGTAATGGGTGAAGAAGGGAATGTCGTCTGAACCGTTCCAGTTGGCCAAGGTATAGATCAGCTCCAAGGGGTTCTGTGGCCAGCGGTCATTGATTACTCCCTCGGGGTTTTTCCGGTAATAATCCGCCCAAAGTGCCCATCTGTCCAGTGCTCCCGGGATGCCGATATCGCTCCAGAGAATATCCGGGTTATATTTCTGGATAAGTTCCCGAAAATGGTTGTTCACATAGTTGGTGAACTCGCTGCTCTGGGGGATGGCTCCCAGCATGGAAAAGACATCGACTATGGCTTTATCTTCAGTGAAGGTCCAGTCCAGTCCCCCGGAGTAATAGAGCCCTACCTTCATCCCGTGTTCCCTCGCTGCCTGGCAGAGGTCGCCCACCACGTCGCGAGAGCAATGCCATTCCGGTTTTCGAGGATTGGGATAATCTGTGGGCCACATGCAGTATCCGTCGTGATGTTTGGTGGTGAAGACTATGTATTTGACTCCTGCGTTCTCTAAAACTTCTATCCATTGTTGCTCCAAATCCACCCCTTGGACCATGGAGTCGAAGATTGGCCCGAAGTTGTAATAGGAATAATCCGCCCCATAAGTTTCTATATGATGTTGCTGGGTGGGGCTTCCGTCGATCTTCATGGAGTTCCAATACCACTCGGCATAAGGATGGTTTTTGAAGAAGCCTGGTTTGAAGAAATCTCCCGGCTCCACCAAAGGCGCCCAGGCAGGTACGTTATAGGGGCCCCAGTGAATGAGAACCCCGAATTTTATGTCGTGGAACCAGTCGGGCGCCTGGTGAGATTTGGCCAGTTGGTAGTCCTGTAACGTGCACCCGTGAAGGGGTAAAGCTATCATGGTTAGCATCACCGGTAAAAGTACCCATTTCGCGATTTTTCTAATGGTAATTCTCATTTTACACCTCCCTGTCAGCCTCCGTTACCCATCTTTATTGTATGCTGCTTCAGATGTTGTAATAGCTCTCGAAGTCCGAATTTTACCCCGATAATAATTAATCTAGCACTTCGATTTAGCATGTCAATATATAAACTGACTCATTAGTCAGTACCTATGACCGATAGATGCTTTTAGTGTCGGTTTTCGCTTTTTTCCACGTATTTGGGTTGAAAATATCATTAATGCACTTCACGGTTAAAAGTTGTGAATGGGCTTAAAAAGCCGAATTAAATCGTTATGAATTTTATAATTAACAAAATGTAGATTATAATCCATGAATTAGAAACCATAAATGACTGATGATGGGATGTGATTGCTGAAATTAAATTTATAAAAAATTTTTTTATGATTGCTTCGTTAGTACCCTCCTTGCTCGATTTTTTTTGAGAATGCGTATCTTCTTCCACTGAATGGAAGAATGTCTCGACGATCATCTGATAGCGGGGTCAAATCCCTCCTTTTACAGCGCTTTATGATTTGCCTCACCATCTTTCCACATAATTCTCTAGAGAATGGATTAAGTTTGAAGCTTAATATTTTGATGCGAGCTATTTCGTCTCTTTAAATTCAGTCCCAATAGAGGCACGGTTCTTTCCGCCTCTTATCCATGGAGCGCTCTATTGGCCAGAAATGAGCCATGGCATAGTTAAAGGAAGGCAGTGAAAAACCTGCCCCCCTTGCGACTGACTAAACGATCTTCCTAGCCTCCACCTATAGGGGTGAGAGAACGGGAGAGATTGTCGATGAGGTCCTTCAAAGTTGCGGTCTCGATGTCCAGGTCGGAATCCTTGATAAAACGCATCAACAGCCATTGCAAAAATTCGATTTCCGGGTTTTCCATCTTCCTCGCACCTCCTTTCCGCTCGAAATCATGTGAAGATGAACCTGGCGCGTTTCTGTTGCGGATTTTAGGTGAAATGTGTGGCGAAGTTTGCTCCACCCTTTAGACGTTTTGAGCTTCGTCGCTTCTAAATGTTAATTAAATTATATCTCAATTCTTAACCACATTAAATATGATTTTAGAAATCCATTCCCAGGATCGAAACAATTGGTCAATTTACCCATGTGGAGAGGATTTGGTCTCCTCGTGCGGCGTTCTAAGGGGATTGGCATGAGTTCTCTGTTTCGAGATGTTGTAACGCTAAGAGAGTTATAGCGCTCGGTGATGACGCCGGTATTGGCAAGAAAGCTTCACCAGGTGGCGGGATTAGACCCAGTTCGAAGTTATTATGATGTTATTAATATCTTGCTTTCTTCTCAGTTCCCTCCGACGCTTGGCACAATTCACCGTTTAGAGCCATTCAAGCTATTTTGACTGGATATACTTGGTCACAATCTGCCCACAATGACTATTGCGATTGAAATATTAACCTAACGATATCCTCTCTTCGCCCGTTATGGGCTTGTAAAACCTAACCATATCCTCCCTCCGCGCTTGATAGATTTGTAAAACCTAACCATATCCTCCCTTCGCCCTTGATGGGTAGGAAAAGCCTAACCATATCCTCTCTTCGCCCTAGATGTGCTTGAAAAAACCTAACCATACCCTCCCTTCGCCCTTGATGGGTAGGAAAAGCCTAACCATATCCTCTCTTCGCCCTA
>JACVIX010000103.1 GCA_015711725.1 Candidatus Geothermincola primus
CCCTTCCTTTCCCGCTTCGGATAACGCTTAGATCGCTAGCTTTCTCGGCCCTTTTTAAAAGAAACTATTCCCCCGAAGAGCAGGGCAATGCCGGCGAGGATGAAGAACCAGGGAAGGTATGTCGTAGCAATATCCACCTTGGGCAGTAATTTCTTGACCCAGTCTAGCGCCTCTCGTACCGATTCCTCTGAGGTGTTTATATGAAGATCGAAGATCTTCTGCCGCTCTTTCATGGTGGAACCTAGTTCCATCATCTTGGCTAGACCTTCTCCGATTCGAGGATTAGCGGCGTGTCTCATCAAGATTCCCACCAAACTTATGAAGGGAGTAGCGTCTACCTCCATACTTAAAGTCTCCGTGTTGTTCTGAAACTTGATAGGTATGCCCAACTTGGGTTCCACCAGGGTTTCACTGGAGCCACTCCAGTAATAATTTACAGGGATGGGCTTTGCTAGAAGTTGGGCTAGTTTGGCTTGCTCCTCTTGGTTCATAAGACCTATCACTTCTCCGATTATGACGTCCAAATCTATTCCCATCCCGATAAGGGCAGATTTCATCTGTTGCCAGGATATAGCTTCGCTGACGCCAAAATCCTTTAGCATGTTTGGGTCAATCTTCTTATTATCTTCCGGGTAAATCTTCCAAATAAAATTAACTAGCTTAATTCCCTCCTCCTCATGGTCGTTGAGGTAGACCACCTCCACCGGCTCGCCTATCTCACTTTTCCAAATTGGATAACTCTGATTTTTAGAGGGTCCTCTGGGGAAAGCGGGATAATAACTGCCTCCGCGGTCCACCACATTGCTGGGATCCCAGTCGAAAGCACGGTCATCGGAGATGTTTTTCATGGAATGGCGATCCAAAGCGTAGACGGAGATAGAGATCGCTTCTCCGGTCGCAAAACCCTGGTAAATGGTACGCTCCTCCACCAGGGCGGTATTGGAATCATATTGATCGTCTATAGAGCGGAGCTCTTTGGTTACCAGGATGGATGACCTTATCTCTGCGCCGGGAGGAAGGGGGGAAGAGGTCGCGGGATCGATATACCAGACAACCTCGCTTTCGCTCTCGGTTCTGAACTGGAAACCTTGGGGGAAGAGCATGAGCCTCTCCACTATTAAGAAACGCCACAGGAAAGTAAAGACTATGAGAATTATGCCCAGTAAGATGGCGATCTTGCTCAATCTTCTCTTCATAATGTTCTCCTTTTTATAATGGTATCATCCTCGCCTCGCCTAAGCGATTTATAATCGATATCTCTACGTGACATGGATGGAGAATGGCCTCATATATAAAAGTGCCTGCGTCTTGAACGTAAATATACAATACTTATATATTCGAAATAGATGTGAACTTTCCCATGGTTAAAAGGCGTGCTTTGGGGATAGACCTAGGTGGACCGAGATGGAGCTCAACCTTGATGAGGAAATGATTACCGAAAGAATGGGTTCCATTTGACTTCCATCTAAGTCTTTGTCCCTGTGTCCTCAACAATTACGCCCTTTTATAAATAACATCTTTTTTGTTGAATCGAGTCAATGGCTTATTCAAAAGCTTATTATTCCTCCAAGTTGATGCGGGGCATGAAGAGATGGACGAATTTGCGATAAGCCTTGGAGTTGAATTTCACGAAGGCGCCGCGACCCAGTTTATGGAAGAAATACATGAGCTTGGCTGGGAGGGAGTCAATATAAAAAAGCCGGTCCTTTTTGATCGCTTTGACTACTCCAGCAGCCACTTGATCCGGATTCCTATATAGTTTCTCCAGGTACCTTCCCATCCAAGGAAATTTTTCCTCTATAGGCGATCTTCCGGAGATCATCGGGGTCTTGGTAAAGTTAGGGCAGACGATAGTGACGCGAAGCCCTAGAGCCCTTCCTTCCAGAGCGAGGGTCTCAGACAAACCCACCATGCCATATTTGCTGGTTGCGTAGGCGATACACTGAGGGACCGGATAGATGCCGGCGGTAGAGGCGATGTTGACAATATGTCCTTTCCCCTGGCTATACATTCGTGGCAAAAAAGCGTTGATAGTGTGAATTGCTCCCCAGAGATTGACGGATAGGATCTTTTCCCAGTCCCTCAACGAAGTATCCTGAGCTTCTGCGAGATGCGCCACTCCAGCGCAGTTCACCAGAATATCGACGGGGCCAACTTCTGCCTCCACCCGCTGGGAAAACGCCTGAACCGCGTCAGGGTCAGCCACGTCCAAAAGATAACGTGGGGCGTCTCCTAATTCCCGGGAAACGGTATCCAAACCTTTTTCGTCGATATCCGCAAGAACCACCCTGGATCCCTCATTGCGGAGAGCGTGGGCGATGGATCTCCCGATGCCACTGGCGCCTCCAGTGATCAATGCCACTCGATCTCTCAGTTCGCTCATAATCTTTAGCTTTAATTTATTAGTAGCAGAAAAATACTGATAAGTTAGTATCGATTACTGTTTAGTGGAAAGATTATATCATGTATCCGATGTGAGTAAAATTATCTCACCCTTTCTAATATCGAGGCCACACGGAATCAAAGAGTCGTTGGGCCGCGCCCCCCATGATTTTGATTAAAGCATAATCGAGATAAACATATATCGAGATGGAGAGCCCTTTTTTAAGGCAATTAATTTTAAGTAAGCCTAAATAGTGTGGTGTTCTAATCACATCATTCCGCTCAATCAATTCTGTTTTTACTAATTATCGGGAGGGAGAGCGCTGACGCCGTTATGTCGAAAGAAGGGGGGATTTTAAAGATGTTTTTTCTGATTTAGAAGGAATATTAGCGGATCATGTTGAAGAAAGAGTAGGGTATTGTAAAATAAAGTTAAATAATGTTATTTAGAGGTGAATATGATGCAGATGTTAGAACCTGATTTCTGGAAGGGAAAAGGGAGGTATTCCAAGCGGGCAAACCGGAAGTTGGAGGTGGATCAAACGCCTATAAGCGTCAAAGCAAATGACGGAGATAACCCAGAAGCATCTTCCAGGACTTGAGATCTCCACCAGGGAGACTATGGATGATAGGGAGAGAAGAAGCCAAGCTTTGAGAGGCGCCATCCAAAAGGTGCGTGGCGTGGATCTAAAGAAAGCTGCTGAGCTTGGGTCGTTTTCCTATGAAGAGAGTGGGGATGATATACGTCTTATCATTCCATCTTTCGGTCGATGCATCGAGATATATCTTCCCGAAGTAGATTTTGTGATCCCTGAGGAGATCGACTCGTTCGCCTTAAGGATTTTGGCGCTTAGATATGTGCAGAAAGCGGACGGTTCAGGTGTAACCGGTGACTGGATTTCCTATCGCCAACTACCTGGAGGGAGGTTTTACGCGGATACCATAGCTCCAACTATCGAAGAACCGCTTGCCAGGGCTTACGGAAAGCGACCTCGGGCGTTGAGCGAGATCGCCCCCCGATATGGTGGTGTTAGAACTGATTACGGCGACGAGTCCTTCGCCTTCCACCCTTTTCCGCGAGTTCCTCTGCTAGTGATAGTGTACTGGGAAGATGAGGAGTTCCCACCGGGTGCCCAGCTTCTATTTGACCGCTGTTGTAGCGCCTATTTAAATACCGATGACCTCAAGGTAATGGGTTCGCAGTTAGCCTCCATGCTTATAAAAGCTTTGGGGGAAAACTATCGCTCCGAGGATTTCTTCCTTTGGATGGTAGATTGAGGTCTCACCAAGTCGATCTCATCTGAGGAGGGAAGAGCGATATCCGTGAGCGTGGCTCAGGTAAGCTTTGGTGCCGCCTCGATGGATATCGCGAATAAAAATTTGACTACATTCTTATTTACACTATTTGCCATGACTCATTTATAAATCTCTGACTTCTACAAAATGCTCCGCAAATAAAATTTATGGGCACTTGCAATTTTGAGAAATTACAGATAAAATGGTTAGCGTTATATACTCATTAGTCATTTTAAATATTATATTTTAAGAGGTTAGATGGTTGAGTTGCGCGCGTGGGTATGCGATCGTTTCGGGAGAAAAGCCATGATAAAAGTTATTGCCGCGAGCGGATGACTTCACTAAACTTATTTCACGGAAGATTTTTGGGACCTCTGGAGGTAAGGGAATGATTCATACTTTGAGTACCTCATTGGACAGGGAAATAGAGGAGAGGAGCGGGGAGAAAGCCCGGTTGTGTTATCAGTGCGGCAAGTGCTCTACGGGTTGCCTCTTCAACTTCGCCATGGATATACTGCCCCATCAGGTGATGAAGCTTATTCAATATGGGCAGAAGGAACGACTTCTTTCCAGTGGCACCATATGGATATGCGCGTCTTGTGAGACCTGCTCCGTGCGTTGTCCCAACGGCATCGAAGTATCCCGGGTCATAGACACCCTGAGGGAGATGGCTCTGCGGGAAGGGGTTAAGCCCGCTCACAAGTCCATTCCCCTCTTCCATCGATGTTTCCTAGGTAATATCGCGGCGACGGGAAGGATTAGCGAGCCAATCCTGATGGGCTCCTATAAAACGCTGTCCGGGGATCTCTTCAGCGATATAGGACTGGCTTTCAACATGTTGGCCAAGGGGAAGATAAAGATTATCCCGGAAGTGATGAGGCGCAGGGAAGAGGTCCGCAAGATTTTCAAGGAGACTAAAAAATGAAGGAATATAGCTATTTCCCAGGTTGCTCTCAAGGGTCTTCGGCTCGCGAGTACGGGGAGTCCGCTATTGTCGCCGCGCGGGAGCTAGGAATCGAGCTTGCGGAACTCGAGGATTGGAACTGCTGCGGGGCCTCTTCCGCTCACATGACCAACCATCTCCTCTCAGTGGCCCTTCCCGCTCGCGACCTTTCCATCGCGCAAAATGCCGGAGGGGATCTGGTGGTGGTCTGTGCCGCCTGCTATAACCGCTTGAAACTGGCCCAAAAGGAGATGAAGGAGAATCCCCAATTGGCGGCACAAGTGGAAAAGATCATCGGCGCTGATCCCAGATTCAGCGGGGAGATACGCCACCTGCTAGACGTGATCATGGATAGCTTGGACCTGGATGAACTCAAGTCCAGGGTAAAGAAGCCCTTAAGTGAGCTTAAACCGGTATCCTACTATGGATGCCTCATGGCGAGGCCAAAGGGGCTGTTGGAAGAGGTAAACTACGAGAACCCCGAGAAGATGGATAAGTTGTTGGCCGCCCTAGGTGCGGAGGTAAAACCCTGGTCTTATAAGACCGACTGTTGTGGAGGAAGCCTCTCCCTTACTCGTACCGACGTGGTGGTGCGACTGGTGAACCGTCTTTACGAAGCCGCGGAGGAGGCGGGAGCGAACTGCATCGTTACGGCGTGTCCTATGTGCCTGGCTAATCTAGAGATGCGGCAGGCTGAAGGGACCCTCCAATTTAAAGTTGTGCATGAGATTCCCGTGTTTTTTTTCACGGAATTGATAGTGCTTGCTTTGGGGAATCCAAGAGCGGAAGAATGGTTAGGCAAGCATCTGGTGAACCCTCGACCCCTGCTTAAAAAAGCGGGGTTGGCATCTTAGGAGGAATGGCAATGGCGACCAAGAGAAAAGGGAAGAAAGATGATACAGTGGACAGGGCCGCGAGAAATGCCACCAAGGAGTCGCCTTCCTCGGCGACTGAGGAGGAAACGGAAAAGGCGATAGTTGAGCCAGAAAAGGAAGGAGAAGGGCTCCTGGGAGCGGTAATGGTGGTGGGAGGAGGCGTAAGCGGAATTCAAGCTTCCCTAGACTTGGTTAACCTAGGTTACAAAGTATATCTAGTGGATTCCGGGCCTTCCATCGGCGGGGTGATGGGAATGCTGGATAAAACCTTCCCCACCAATGAGTGTTCCATGTGCATACTATCCCCTAAGATGGTGGAGGTGGCCTCGAACGACAATATAGAAGTTATCACCCTAGCCGAGGTGGAAGGGATCGAGGGGGAGAAGGGAGACTTCACCGTCACCTTGAAGGTGAAACCTAGATATGTGGATGTGAATAAATGTACCGGGTGTGGGGATTGTACCGCCAAATGCCCAGTGAAAGTGCCCGATCCCTATAACGCGGGATTGTCCTTTACCCGCAACATCAGGGTTCCTTTCCCTCAAGCGGTGCCTGGGGCGGCTTTTATCGACCCCTTGACCTGCCGATATTTCACCAAGGGTAAGTGTCAAAATTGCGTCAAGGTCTGCCAGGCTAAAGCCATCGACTTCGATCAGAAGGAACATAGCAGGGAGGTAAAGGTAGGGGCGGTCATTTTGGCCGCTGGTTTCAGCCCCTTCGACCCTCGCTTAAAACCTGAATACGGTTACGGCGTCTATCCCAACGTGATAACCTCTTTGGAGTTCGAGCGCATTCTAGGGGCTAACGGCCCCACCTCTGGGCATCTGGTGAGGCCCTCCGACGGCAAAGAGGTTCAAAAACTGGCGTTTATCCAGTGCGTGGGATCCAGGGACACCACGGTGAAAAGGGATTATTGTTCCAGCGTATGCTGTATGTACGCAACCAAGCAATCCCTTATCGCTAAAGAACATCTTCCCACGGTGCAGCCTACTATTTTTTACATAGATATAAGAGCTTATGGTAAAGATTTCGAGAGATATTACCAGAATGCCGCTAAGAGGCAGGGAGTGAGGTATATAAGAGGTTTGGTGTCCGGCATCAGGGAGAGGCAGCGCAGCAAGAACCTCCTGCTCAGATATTTGGACGAAAAAGGATGTATGCAGGAGGAAGAGTTCGACATGGTGGTTCTTTCCATCGGTTTGGAGCCTCCCCGAGGAATAAAACCGGAGCTGGGAATAAGTCTGGATAGTTTTGGGTTTATTCAAAGCGAACCTTTTGAGAGCTTCCAGACCATACGCGAAGGAGTGATGGTCTGCGGTGCGGGACAGGAGCCGCGAGATATACCGGATTCAGTCACTCAAGCCAGCGCTGCCGCGGGGAAGGCCTCTCAACTTCTTCACTCGAAAAGATACAGCTTGCTAACTCATGCCGAATATCCTCCTGAGAAAGACGTCAGTGGAGAGCCCCCGCGAGTGGGAGTTATTATATGTCGCTGCGGCTCCAATATTGGCGGATTTGTGAACGTCCCAGAAGTGGTGGAGTACGCCAAAACCCTTCCCGACGTGGTCTTTGCAGAGGAGCGCATCTACGCCTGTTCTCAGGATGCCCAGGAGTGGATCAGGCAGATAGTGAGAGAGCGGAACCTCAACCGGTTGGTAGTGGCGTCATGCACCCCCCGGACCCATCAACCTCTTTTTCAAGAGACACTGAGGACCGCTGGAATTAACAAGTACCTCTTTGAAATGGCTAATATCAGGGAACATTGTTCCTGGGTCCACATGCAAGAGCCCGAAGAGGGTACGCGTAAGGCGCGTTATCTGGTGAAGATGGCGGTCGAGAAGGCTAGGCTGTTGCAGCCTTTAGCCGAAGGGGAGAGCGAGGTCGTCCCTAAAGCCTTGGTGTTAGGAGGAGGCATCGCGGGAATGAATGCCGCCTTGGCTTTGGCAAACTCAGGCTTCCCCGTCTTCCTAGTGGAAAAGGAAGAAGAACTAGGGGGGACCGCCAGAAACATCCGCATCTCACAGCATGGAGAGGATGTAAAGATATATTTGAGCGATCTGATAGACAAGGTTGAAAGAGAACCGTTGATAACGGTTTTCAAATCAAGCAAGCTCGTTGAGTTGGGGGGTTTCGTGGGGAAATTCCAATCGCTTATCAGGGACGCAGATGGGAGGGAGACTCTCTTAGAACACGGGGTGGTAATTGTGGCCACTGGGGGGAAGATCCATCAGACCGACGAGTATCTGTATGGGAATGACCCCCGAGTTCTCACCCAATGGGAACTGGAAGACGCGCTTTCAAATGGCGAGCTACCGGAGAGGAATATCGAAAGAGTAGTGATGATTCAATGCGTGGGCTCTCGAGATGATGAACATCCCTGGTGCTCCAAGGTTTGTTGTACGGAAGCAGTGAAGAATGCCATAAAGTTGAAAGAAAGTTTCCCCGCAACGGACGTTTATATTCTTTATAGAGATATCCGCACCTATGGTTTCAGAGAGGAACTCTACCAAAGGGCGCGGGAGATGGGGATAACGTTCGTGCGCTTCGAGGATGGACATAAACCACAGGTCAGGAGGGTTGGGGAAAAGCTGCAGGTGCTGGTGGATGATGCCGCGCTTATGGGAGAGAGGATAGCGATAAACACTGATCTGCTAGTTTTGTCAGTGGGAATTATGCCCAATGAGGACAACCGGGAACTAGCCCCTATGCTCAAGGTGCCTCTGAACGCCGATGGCTTTTTCCTGGAAGCCCACATGAAGTTACGACCGGTTGATTTTTCCACGGATGGGATTTTCGTCTGTGGGCTGGCCCATGCCCCTAAATCAATCGATGAATCCATAAACCAGGCAGTTGCCGCCGCGGCTCGGGCAGAAACCATACTTTCTAAAGAGAAAATCATAACCGAAGGTATCGTCGCCCGAGTAGCGGAGGAGTTGTGCTCGGGATGTCGGGCTTGCGTGCAGCTCTGCCCATTCGAAGCGATAAGTTTTGACCAAGATCGAAAAGTGGCGGTGGTGAACAGATCCCTGTGTAAAGGTTGCGGAACCTGTACAGCTGTATGTACTGCTGGCGCCAATGTTATCCAGGGATTCCGCTTCGATCAGATTATCAAACAGATTGAAGCCGCGGGAAAAGCCTGGAGTGGCTGATCGAGGAGGAAATTGCCTATGAATAAAGAAGGAACAGCGGAAAAAAAGGATGAGCGGGAAGAGATTAAGATACTCGCCTTTCTCTGCAATTGGTGTTCTTATGCGGGCGCCGACCTGGCTGGCGTTTCCAGGCTCCAATATCCCGCTAAGGTTCTGGACGTCAGGGTTATGTGCACCGGTACAGTATCCCCGTACTTTATTATCAAGGCATTCCAGGAAGGAATAGACGGCGTTTTAGTGGCGGGGTGTCATATCGGAGACTGCCACTATCTTAAGGGCAATTATATGACCGCTAAGCGCATGAGGTTCTTAAAGGAGGCCCTTAACGTTTTCGGGATAGAGAAAGAGAGGTTGAGACTTGAATGGGTCTCCGCTGCTGAAGGAGAGAAATTTGCATCGGTGATAAGGGACTTTACCGAGCAGATTAAAGCACTGGGTCCGTCTCCTTTGCGCAAAGACAGAGAAGAGGTGGCAAAGGTATGAGTGACATTCTGCAAAAGCTCAAGGAAATCGCCGATGGAAAAGTAGATGCCTTTCTTCTGGTGGTCCAAGAAGATGGCGTCTCCTTGCCCCAGCTTATCCCCATTGATGAAATGGACCAAATCGACCATAAAGAATTGAGCGACCTTCGGTATCCCCTGGTAAAGATAGTAGAGGAAATACAGGAGAGATTTCCAAATGCCCGCATTGGATTATTGGTAAGAGGGTGCGAATACCGGGCGCTGATAGAGCTCTCCAAATACAGCCAGATCAATCTGGATAAACTAGTCCTGGTGGGTAGGGCTTGTGAAAGGAACACGGTGGAAAAATGTGCCTGCCTGTATCCTTATCCTTATGGTTTGGAAAACGTGGTGGGGGAGGAGAACCCTGGGATAGAAGCTGACCCGAAACTTGTGGAAATAGAGGGTTTGGACGTCAGCGAAAAGTTGCGCTATTGGGCTTCCCAATTCGAAAAGTGTATAAAGTGCTACGGGTGCCGGAATATCTGTCCGCTATGCTATTGCAAGGAATGCTCTTTGGAGAACCCTGGTTTGGTTGTGCCGGGAGAAGTGCCTCCCACCCTGCCTGCATTCCATTTCCTCCGCGCGCTGGATATGGCTGGCCGTTGTGTGGAATGTGGTCTCTGTGAGGAGGTTTGCCCGGCTGGGATTCCTTTGCGCTCCCTCTACCGAGCTCTTAACAAAATTATGGAAGATCAATTTGGATATAAGCCCGGGCATAACCTCGACGAAAGGAGCCCCTTTATCTTCCTGGGAGAGACAAGCGATGTTGAACATTTGATATAGGGGGATAAGATGGAGAAGCTGGAGTTAAATTATAAGACCGTACCCACCGTTTGCGTTTACTGCGGAACTGGTTGCGGAATCCTGGCAGAAGTTGTGGGAGACCGGTTGACAGGAGTACTTCCGGATTATGGGCACCCGGTTTCTCAGGGCGCGCTATGTATAAAGGGATGGAACAGCCATCAGTTCGTATATTCCGGTAAGAGATTGCTTAAACCCATGATAAGGCGGGAAGGACAATTGGAGGAGACGGATTGGGACCAAGCATTGAGGGAATTGTCCTCTAGGCTGAATGCGGTGAAAGAGAAGTATGGAGGCGATTCTTTGGGGTTCATCGCCTCGGCGCGCTGCACCAACGAGGAGAACTACCTCTTTCAAAAGTTGGCCAGAGCTTATTTCGGCACCAATAACGTGGATCACTGCGCTCGCTTATGTCACAGCCCCACGGTCGCCGGTCTGGCGACGGCGTTCGGAAGCGGCGCCATGACCAACTCTATAAATGAGCTGGAGTCCGCGAAGATGATTCTAGTGGTGGGTTCCAACACCACCGAGCAGCATCCTATTATCGGCGAAAAGATAGTGCGCGCCGTGGAGAGAGGATGCAAGCTAATCGTTATCGACCCTCGCGACATCCATCTCTCCAGGTTCGCATACATACATCTGCGTCACAAGCCGGGAACGGATGTGGCGGTTGTCAATGGGTTAATCAACGTGATTATCTCCGAGGGCTTGGAAGACCGAGAATTTATCGAGGGGCGTACCGAGGGATATGAGGAGATGAAAAACGCGGTTGCTCCCTATACGCCGGAAAGAGTGGAAGAAATCAGTGGCGTTCCTGCTAATAGTTTAAGAGAGGCTGCCAAGGAGTTCGCAACCGCTGAAAAGGCAAGCATCGTTTACTGTATGGGAATTACCCAGCACACAACCGGGACGGATAACGTGCTCTCCCTAGCCAACCTGGCCATGGTCACCGGTAATCTGGGAAAGGAGAGTTCTGGGGTGAACCCTCTGAGGGGGCAGAACAACGTTCAAGGGGCTTGCGACATGGGGGCGCTTCCCAACGTGTTTCCCGGATACCAGAGCGTTGCGGATAGAAAGATAGTGGCTAAGTTCGAAGATGCATGGGGCACGGGAGGTTTGAGCGATAGGCCGGGTCTTACCTTGTTAGAGATGATGGAAGCGGCCCTGGATGGCAGGATCAAAGCTTTGCTCATCATGGGAGAAAACCCTCTGCTCTCCGATCCGGATATCAACCATGTGAGAAAGGCTATGAAGGAATTGGAGCTCTTGGCGGTTATGGATATAATGCGCACTGAGACGGTGGAATACGCGCATATCGTTCTCCCCGCGGCTTCATCCTTCGAAAAGGAGGGGACTTTCACCAACACGGAGAGAAGGGTTCAAATGATAAGGGAGGTCATCCCCCCTCTGGGAGAGGCACGCCCAGATTGGAAGATTATCTGCGACTTGGCAGCTTCGTTGGGGGCCGAAGGTTTTCACTTTGAAAGCCCCGAACAAATCTTTGAGGAGATAAGAAAAGTCACCCCGCAATATTCCGGTATATCTTATCAACGATTAGGAAGCCAAGGAATACAATGGCCTTGTCCCTCAGAGGATCACCCGGGTAC
>JACVIX010000104.1 GCA_015711725.1 Candidatus Geothermincola primus
GCGCGGACAGGGATTATCGCAAGAAGGAAGGGAGAAAGGAAAGGCTCTACCGCCTCCATCGTTTCGCCTGCGAACTCTATCAGAAGGCGTTATACTCCGGCGCCGGCAGCCAGGCCAGGGAATACCTGGCAAAACGGGGTCTCGAAGAGGAAACCTGGAAGCAGTTCTTTATCGGCTATGCCCCCGCGCTGTGGGATTTCCTCTATCGGCGGGCGGTTCAGAGTGGATTCACCCCTCAGGAGATCATGGAGTCGGGGCTCTTCGTCCGTGGAGAGAAGGGGGTATACGACCGCTTCAGGGACCGCGTTCTCTTTCCCATCGAGGATCTACAGGAGAGAATCATCGGTTTCGGAGGAAGGATAATTCATCAAGGTGAACCCAAGTATATCAATTCGCCGGAGACGCTTATTTACGTGAAGAGCAGGCATCTCTATAACCTTAACCGTGCCCGACGGGAGATCATGCGGGAAGGGTACGCCATCGTGGTGGAAGGCTATACCGACGTTATCTTTCTGCACCAGGCTGGGGTGAAAAACGTGGTGGCCACTCTGGGGACGGCATTGGGAGAGGAGCATTTTCGCCTCCTCTCCCGTATAACCGAGAAAGTGATCCTGGCTTTCGATGCCGACGCCGCGGGAACGGGCGCCAGCGAGAGGGGCATAGATTATTATCGCGATTTTAACTTGGACGTGCGGGTAATGCTTCTGCCCAGCGGATTTGACCCCGCCGATTTCGTGATGGAGAAAGGGAGAGAAGAATTCCTTCAAGCGGCGGACGAAAGCGTTCCCCTAGTGGAGTTCTGCCTGAAAAAAAGGCTCTCATCTTTTGATCCCCGGGACCTTGCATCCCGCCAAAGGGGCGTAATCAAAGCCCTGGAATTTCTGGCGAGCCTCCAGGATGAACTGAATATAGACCGGCTGGTTAGCCAGGTGGCGGATTGGGCCAATATCGATTACTTAGTGGCCATGGACAATCTCAAACGCCTCCAGAAAAGCAGATGGGGAAAGAGGGCAGACAAGGATCAAGTCATAGACACGCGGGTAAAGGCGTTGGATGGGTATATCCGGACGGAGCGCGAGATTATCAAGACGCTGCTTGGCTTCCCATTTTTCATTGACGAATATTATGGGTGGATAGATAGCGAGTTGTTCCAGGATCCCCTGAGCAAAAAGATCGTGGTATCCATAATGGATATGTACGAGGACGGGCAGATACCCCACGCGGAGAATCGGAGAAGCGCGCCGGATCCGGAAGAAAAAGACCGCTTTATCCATAGATTGCTGGAGAAGTTGGAGGGAGAGGGGGAAAAGAAGCTGGCCGTTTCCCTCCTTTTCGAGGGGGAGAATCGCTATCAAGGATTGGGTGACGACGTTGTCCGCCGCGGGCTCGACGATCTTTTCGCTAAATTAAAGGTTTTTTATCTCGAGCGTCAAATTAGAAACTTAAAAAGGGAGTTAGAAGAGCTGGTTGTCCGATCGGAGAGAGACCATTTGCTGGAGGCTCGTCTGGCTAAGGAGATCCACGAGCTGGAGACGCTCAGGTTGTCCTTCAGGGAAGGGCGGGGAGATTGAGTTCCAATCAGGCGGGCGAAAAGACGATAGCGAATTGGGACCAGGAATCGTGATTTTTATCCATTTTTAGTGTATAATTAATTTTTTGAGCACAAAAATTAATATTTGGGTTTCAAGGGGACTCTCAGGGGAAAAAAATCGGACATGAACCTTGGGTCCCGGTCATAGGAGTAGTAAAAGAGTAAGAGAGAAGGGGAACGAGTAAAAGAGAAGGGGAGCAAGAGGCGAATTACCTATGGTGGACTGGAAAGAGATCGATTACGACGAGGTCAAACAACTGCTCTCCCGAGGGCAGTCCAGAGGGGTGCTCGCTCAAGACGAAATCGCCGACGCTCTGGAGGAGTTGGAGCTTACCCCGGACCAGATCGACAATATCTACTCGCTTATAAACGAGCTGGGCATCGAGATCGTGGAAGGCCCCTCTGCCGAATCCCTGCGCACCATGGAGATGGAGTCGGAGGAGTACGAGGAAGAGGAAGATGAACAGGATAAAGAACTTGAGGAAGACCTGGACCTAGCCCTCAGGGTTCCCACCAACGACCCGGTGCGTATGTATTTAAAGGAGATCGGAAAGGTGCCGCTGCTCACCGCGGCGCAGGAGGTGGAGCTGGCTAAGAAGATAGAGGCGGGAGAGGAGGCCAGCAAGAAACTGCAGGAGAAGAAGGACAAGCTCACTCGCGAGGAGATACGCGTGCTGAGAAGGCAGGAGCGCGAAGGCCAGGAGGCAAAGCGCAAGCTGGTGGAGGCGAACTTAAGGCTGGTGGTCTCCATCGCCAAGCGTTACGTGGGCAGGGGCATGCTCTTCCTCGATCTTATCCAAGAGGGAAACCTGGGGCTGATTCGGGCGGTGGAGAAGTTCGATTTCCGCAAGGGATACAAGTTCTCCACCTACGCCACCTGGTGGATCAGGCAGGCCATAACCAGGGCTATCGCCGATCAGGCGCGCACCATCCGCATTCCCGTGCACATGGTGGAGACCATCAATAAGCTCATCCGGGTTCAGAGACAGCTCCTCCAGGAATTGGGCCGGGAGCCCACCCCCGAGGAGATCGCCGAGCATATGGAGCTTACCCCCGAGAAGGTGCGGGAGATCCTCAAGGTCTCTCAGGAGCCAGTTTCTCTGGAGACTCCCATCGGCGAGGAGGAGGATTCCCATCTGGGTGACTTCATCGAGGACTCCGACGCGGTGGTGCCCATCGACGCCGCTTCCTTTATACTCCTGCAGGAGCAACTGGAGAGCGTGCTGGACACCCTCAACGACCGGGAAAAAGAGGTGATCCGGCTGCGCTTTGGGCTGAAGGACGGCCATCCCCATACCCTGGAGGAAGTGGGCAGGGAATTCGGGGTCACCCGGGAACGCATCCGCCAGATCGAGTCCAAGACTCTATCCAAGCTGCGTCACCCCTCCCGCAGCCAGAAGCTAAAAGACTATCTGGAATAGGATTACCCTTAGCCCCATCGCTCTTAAACTTTAAATCGTTGTTTTTCGCGACGCCGGCGGGCCATTCCCGAAAGGAAAGTGTAAATCAACGATATTTTTACATTAAGTAAATAATGTAAGCGAGAAGATCCCCTTGTGGTGAGCTATCCTTTACGCAACAAGACGCGGGAGGGAGGAAAAAAGCAGGACGCAGGAGGGGTGGAAAAGTGGGCGATCTCTAGCGAGGTCTTGATTTGAGGGTAACAACTGGGCGATGGGCTGACTTTCTTCCTGATTGGTTGACAGGGCGGCGCGCGGAAATCTTGGGCGGACTTGGCGGATTTATGTGCATGCCCCAATGCTAACCTTGTGAACGGATAAATATACATCTGGGGCGAAACGATTGGTTTATAATTGAAGACGAGGGATAATCCGCTGTTTATTCCCTCGGTGGTTGCAGGGATCAAGACTAAGCGAGGAGCTTTAGATGGCCAAATGCGCGCGTTGCGAGAAAGAGATGGAGAGGCTGGAAGCGGGCGGGATAGAGCTGGACAAGTGTCCCTCCTGCGGGGGGATATGGTTCGATGGATCGGAGCTGGCGCGCGTCTTGGAGCTGTCCCCCGGCGAGCTGGATGGCCTGGGGGATTCCCTGAATCCTAAAGGGAGGGAAATTCTCTCCCTTGATTTGGAGCCAGCCTTCTGTCCCCGCTGCTCCGCCGCCCTCTCTCCCCAGCGCTTCGATTTTAAACTGCCGGTAATCATCGACTTCTGCCCCGCGGGGCACGGGGTTTGGCTGGATCGAGGGGAGCTGCGCCGAATCGAGGATTTCTGCCGGGAGCTAGAGGCGGAGCTGGCTCGGATGCCCCCGCTTCCCCAGCCCGGCGCGGAGGATCTGGATCCCGTGAAGATAAAGGAAAACCTAGCGGACGGAGAGCGTGCCCTCAAGTTCGCCGACGGGATAACCAAGGTAGGTGTCGCCGCTTTTTACGGCGCGGCCATGGCTCTGGATTGGAAGACGGGAACTTTCCCCTGGTTGCTTTTGGATTTACTGAAGTCCAAGCGTGGCTGCGGGCCTATATCCGGGAGTCCCCCCAAAAAGAAGATTCAGTGGCACAGCTGAGTTCGCCCAACCAGAAATATTACTAATAATTTAATTACATTGTGTAAAATATAAATCCCTGGCTTGGGCCGTAATCAAGGGCGACTTGACTCCGCGGAATTGAGCGTTCTATCCCTTATTTCTATCCCTTCTCTTATGCCCCGCGTTATTCTGCGCGCAGCACCTGGAAGACGGATATGCGCGGTGGTGCGTAGTTGGCGACGAAGACTCGGTCGCCGTTGGGGGATACGCATAGCCCGATGGGTCGGGAACAGGGCACGGTGAAAATCTGTCTCATGGTGGTGGTGTCCACGCAGCCCACGGTGTCGTCGTCGTCGTAGTTACACACGAATAGATAACGGTCGTCGGGGGTCAAGGCGATGGTGCGGGGCTTGCTCCCCACCCGGGCGGTTCCGGTGATGGTGGCGGTGGTTCGATCGATGCGGGTGATGGTGCGGGGGTTGCTGTTGCTCACATAGAGATAGCGCCCATCGCGAGAGCAGACCACGTGCCGGGGATGCTCGCCGCAACTCACCTGGCTGACGAGCTGGTTTCCCGCCCCGGGGGCGAAGACCGCCAGGGTGTTTCCCCCCATCACACACACGTAGGAATAGGCACCGTCGGGGGAGAAGCATATGCCCCTGGGGGTGCCATAAAGGGGCACTTCCCTCACGCGGGTGCGGGAGGCGGCGTCGATTATGGAGACCGAGTTGGATTCCCAGTTGGCCACGTATACCCATTTGCCGTCGGGACTCGCCCCCACCTCCTTGGGCCCTTTGCCCGTGGGCGCGTATCCCACAATGGTCCCGGTGGAGAGATCCACCGCCGCCACCCGGGAGGAATGATATAGGGAGACCCAAGCCAGCTTGCCGTCGGGGGAACAGTCCATCTCCACCGGCTCGTCACCCATGGGGATAGTAATGGAGCGCCGATAGTTATCTATATCGAAGATAAAGCATTTATGGGCATAGAGATCGTTTACGAAGATGTGATGACCGTCCGGTAGGGTCTCCACCGATTTGGGGCCCGCCTCCACCTGCAGGTGGGTGATGAGCTTGAGCCCGATGACCGGCGGGGTGAGAACCTGAGGCGAGGGCGGATTTTCCTCCTTGATCACCTCCCCGCTTTTTTCAGCCTCCTCCTCTTGGATGACCGCTTCCGATTTCCTCCCCGCCAGGCGCGCCACCATACCCACGGAAAGCGCAAGGAGAAACGCTAGTGCTCCGGCTAGTGCCTTTACCCAGGTTCTCTCTCCCTTTGGTGACTCGCCGGTTTCCATAGGGTTTTATCGCTCTCTTCCCCTTGCCCGCGCCAATTTCCAAAAGGCTAGGGCAACCGCGGCTCCCCCTGCCCCGGCGCGCAAGTAGGGGGTGAAGTATTTGGGCTTGGAGAAGAGCTTCTCATGGCGGTCTTGAAAATCCTCCAGCAGATACCCCACCGCCAGATTGGCGGAGGCGCAGGCGTTCTCCATGCCCGCGGAGATGAAGGTGCGCGTATAGTCACCACACAGGTAAAGATTGGGGTAGGGGGTGCGCTGCACCGGGCGGAAACGGTCGATTCCCGGTCTCTGGGCGAAGATGCCTTGACGCTGCTTCACCACCACCCACTTGCGCACTTCTGCCTCTTCCGCCTCGGGGATTATCTGCCGGAACTCATCCAGCACCATGTCCACGATGCGCTCCTTGGGCAGGTTTACCAGATGATAGGCGGGGGTGATCACGAACTCCACCATGGAGCCGGTGGCTTGCTGAGCGAAGCGGGGGACGATGCGGTTTAAATCGGCGAAACAGTTGAAAGTTCCCCTCATCTTGGCGGCGATGTAGGTCATCTCGGTTACGAAGCGGTCGAACCATATCTGCGCGGAGAGGGAAGGTGCCTCCTCCAGGCGCCAGAGGTTGAGGAAATAGTGGTAGTCCAGCGCTTCCTCGGGGAGAATGTAGCGGAGCTCATAATATGGAAGGGCGCAGACGTAGGCGTCGGCGGTGAGGGTCTCCCCATCGGCCATCTCCACTCCCAGCACCAGGTTTCCCTTGACCTTGATGGAGGTGGCTCTCCGGCCCAGTTCCACCTTGCCCCCTCGCTCCTCGATATATCTCTTGGCGGGCTCCGCGTAAATCTCCCCCAGCCCCCCGTTGGCGAAGCCGATCCCAGGCCGGGTGAACATCTCCTTGCACTCCACCGAACGTATCCAGTAAATCAGGGATTTGGCGGATACCTGATTGGGTTCCAGGAAGGTGAGCCCGGCGCCGAAGGGGCGGAAGTGGTCTATGGCTCTCGCGGTCATGCCGTGGCGCTTGAACCACTCCAGAAGCGTGATCTGGTCGGCCCTCTCTAAAGCCAGGTCGGACATGAGGCTCGCCGCCGCGATGGCGTAACTCATACTCAGCTGGTCCAGCTTGGACATGGTGGAGAAGTTGAAGGCCTGCAGCACCTTGTTCCATCCTCCCCCCATGGGCAAATCTCCTCTCCTTCCCTGCAGGTCGTAGACGGACATGCCCTTGGTCCAGTGCAGCTTCTCCGCGCCCACCTTGGCCAAGAAGTTCAGGCAATTCAGGTAATGGGGAAAGAAGACATGCAAGGCGTTGTCGATGGTGTCGCCCTCTTCGTCCTTCCAGGATGAGGCTCTTCCCCCCAGTATATCGGTGGATTCCACCAGGGAGGTTTCTATCTGGAAATCCACCAGGTTGCAGGCGGCGCACAGCCCCGCCATTCCGCCTCCCAGAACTAAAACTTTCATCTCTCTTCCTCCTCGATATTCTCAGTGAAGCCAGCGTTCAAATCCATGTTGCGGTCGATTGAGCTGTCCCGGGCTAAACCCTCAACCATCCAGGGATGAAGACGAAGCTGTACCTGGAAAGATATTTATAGTAATAGGGGTACAACTCCATCCCCAAGCGGGAAGCCAGATGTAGCCCATAAGGAAAGGTATATTCCACGAATTTCCTGTTCAGAAAGGAGAGCTTCCAGAACCGGTTCATGCGATCGAACTCCTTCTGCGCCCCTTCCCGGTCCCGGAGAGCCATTGCCGCTATCTTCCCCGAGACCAGGGCGCCATGCACCCCGAAGAGAAGCACCGGGTCCTGGAAACCCGCCAAGGTGCCGGTTAAGATGAAACGCTCGTGGAAGAGCCGGGGGTTTTGGAGAGACCCCATGGGCAGGACCCCCACGTCCAGGGGTATCCATTCCAGGAACTCTATCCCCTCGTCCTCCATGAGCCGCCGGGGGAACCACTCTTTGGCCTCCGCCGAGAGGGGGATGCCCCTCTGGAAGAGCAGGGCTCCCGCCATCCCGTTGATGGTGGAGAAGAAAGCGTAATCCCGGGTATATTTGTCGATGTAAAGCACCACCGGCGGCCCACCCCAGTTTTCCCGCAAGCCGAACGCGATGTAGCCGTAGACCCGCACATGGGGAATGCCCAGAGCCTCATAGGTGTCCCTGAAGAGCCCGGTGGCGAGGATGGTGTCGGGAGGGAGCTGGTCGAAGTCCTTTCTAGTCTTTACGGGGGCGTTGAAAGTGAACTTCACCCCGTGATCCACTGCCAGGCGATAGAGGTACATGTCGAGGGAGCTCTCCCGGGGTCCGCGCTCCACCAAAACCGCGGGGACGTTGTCGGGGAAATAGGTGTCGTAGCGCTTTCCGAAGGCAACGATACGGGTGTATCGGATAGGCATGGTGGGCGGGGATATGTCGAACCCCACATACTTGGATATCTTCTCCAGCTCCATTGGGGTTCCGTCTGCCATCACGTAGGTGCGCTCGCCGGTCTCCATATCTCTCGCCGGACCTCCCACGCCATCCCGCCTCTCTATCACTTCCACCTCGTGGCCCTCGCGGGCCAGGATGATAGCCGCGGTCAAACCGGAGATAACAGCGCCAACGATGGGGATCTTGCTCACGTTAACCCCTTTCCTTTCATCCCCGCCTGAGTTCGTGGAAACCTTCTTTATATTAACACAACGGCATTCGGACGGTAATCGCCGGATTTTCCCGTCCATAGCCTGTCCCAGCGGGGTCTCGTCGACGGTGGGGAGGATTAGTGCCGGCCGGCAAAACATGTCGCCACGCCTCCGCCATTCAATTCCGGCGGGGTCTCATTGAAGGTGGGGAGGCAACTTCCAATCCCGGCGAAGTCTCGGCAACGGTGGGGATAGCCCTTCAAATCCCCGGCTGAGTCTCGGCAACGGTGGGGAGTGGTTCAAAGAATGATAGCTTCCAAAAGCAAAATTCCACTTTCAATCCCGGCACGGTCTCATCGAAGGTGGGGAAAATCAGTGCCTGTCAGCTTAACGTGTCGCCACGCCTCCACTTCCAATCCCGGCGCGGTCTCGGCAACGGTGGGGATAGCCCTTTCGATCCCGGTGAAGTCTCGTCGACGGTGGGGAGGAAGATTTCAATCCCGGCACATTCTCATCAACTGTCTGTGGGCCTCTTTATTGGTTATTGTCGTATGCGGGAGACATCTTCTCGGTTTTTCTCCCCTCGGCTTGAGATGTGAGACATATTTTTCTTGTGATTGGGGGCATCTCACCTCTTCACCTCCATGGTTTATAATATCAATTATGGATCCGGTAAAAAGACGTAAGAACCTAGCATATGCGACATACGTTTTGATCGCCCTGGGGCTGGTGCTCTTCTGGCTTTTCTTCAATCCCTTTGGTCCCGGGGAGATGAGTTACAGCGAATTCATCTCCCGGTTGGAAGATGGACAGATAATCAGGGTGACCATCACCCAGTCCAGCATCGAGGGCATGTATCGGGAGAGCGAAGGAGGTCCCGAGGTAAGATTCGTGACTAAAAGGATACCCGACGCGGATATCCAGGACCTGATTGGCAAGCTCCAGGCAAAAGGGGTGGAATACTCCGGCAAGACGGAGAGCACCTGGTTCCGGGATATGTTCAACCTGCTCATCTTTCCCATCCTCCTCTTCGTGGTTTTGTGGTTTTTAGTCATCAGGCGCTTGTTCCGCAGGGCGGGAGGGAGCGCCGGGCCCCTCACTTTCGGTCAGAGCAAGGTGAAGATTTACGACCGCTCCCGGGACCGCACCACCTTCAGTCAGGTGGCGGGTTTAGACGAAGCCAAGATGGAACTCCAGGAGATTATCGATTTTTTGAAGAACCCCAACAAGTACAAGAAGTTGGGCGCCCGCATTCCCAAGGGGGTGCTGTTGGTGGGACCTCCGGGGACCGGGAAAACCCTGCTGGCCAGGGCGGTGGCGGGGGAGGCGGACGTCCCCTTCTTCTCCATCAGCGGTTCACAGTTCATGGAGATGTTCGTGGGGGTGGGAGCCGCTCGGGTGCGGGACCTCTTCGAGCAGGCGAAAGAGAAGGCTCCCTGCATAGTCTTCATCGACGAGATAGAGACCATCGGCAAGGTGCGGGGAGGCGTCATCTCCAGCGGTGGCACCGAGGAGAGGGAGCAGACCCTCAACCAACTTCTCTCCGAGATGGACGGTTTCGATCCCCAGACGGGGGTGATTATCCTGGCGGCCACCAACCGACCAGAGGTGCTGGACCCCGCCATCATCCGACCGGGCAGGTTCGATCGCCAGATAGCGGTGGATCGCCCCGATATCAAGGGCAGGGAAGAGATACTCAAGGTTCATTCCCGGGACGTGAAGACCGCTCCCGACGTGGACTTGAAAAAGATAGCGGCTAGAACCCCCGGTTTCGCCGGCTCCGATTTGGCCAACGTGGTTAACGAGGCAGCCCTGCTGGCCGCGCGCAAAGGCAAGGATTTCGTGGAGATGGCAGATTTCGAGGAGGCCATCGACCGGGTCATCGGTGGCTTGGAGCTGAAGAGCCGCATCATGAGCGAGAAGGAGCGCAAGGTGGTGGCCTTCCACGAGGTGGGGCATGCGCTGGCGGCGTCGCTGCTTCCCAATGCGGACCCGGTGCATCGCATCACTGTGATACCCCGGGGGATCGGTTCCCTGGGCATGACCATGCAATTGCCGGAGGAGGATCGCTATATCATCACCAAGCCAGAGCTGGAGGACCGCCTGTCGGTGCTCCTGGGAGGAAGGGCCGCCGAGGAGATCATCTTCGGGGAGCTGTCCACCGGCGCCCAGAACGACCTGGAGAAAGCCACCCTGCTGGCGCGGCGCATGGTGGAGGATTACGGGATGAGCGAGGAGCTGGGCCCCATCTCCCTGGGTATAGAGCGGGGAGCCAAACTGCTGTTGGGGGAGTACGGTTACGGTTCCGAGCGGGATTACAGCGAGGCTACCGCGGAGATCATAGACGGTGCCATCAAGAAGATCCTCAATGCCAACTACGATAGGGTCAAGGACCTGCTTGAGCGCAACCGAGAGGCTCTGGAGGGCATCGCCGAAGTGCTCTTGGATAAAGAGACCCTGGAGGGGGACGAGTTTCGAGAGCTGCTCAGCCAGTACCAGTAGTGGACATTTTCTTTTATCACTTGCCTTATTTCTCAAATTTTAAGCGTTGCCCAGCCAGAACCAGTAGTTATTCACCCTCCGATTGACATAGCTTTGGGCAAATCCTTTATTTGCTAGCGGATGACCCTGTGCCGGGATGCGCCCTGGGAGGGCGGCGGCGCTTCGCGCGTGGTTAGCTTACGTCGCGAAGTGTTCTTAGAGAGAGACCCTGGAGGGGGACGAGTTTCGAGAGCTGCTCAGCCAGTACCAGTAGTGGACATTTTCTTTTACCGCTTGCCTTATTTCTCAAATTTTAAGCGTTGCCCAGCCAGAACCGGTAGACGTTCACCCCCGATTGACATAGCTTTGGGCAAATCCTTTATCTCCTCGCGAGCTCATCTCTTCGCCGGGATGCGCTCGCCCCAGGAGGAACGGAACGCCTTTTGAGAGCGGATAGTTTCCGCTCCCAGGAGTTTTCTCTAGAGATAGAATATCCTCTACCACTCCACCCCGAACCCTTCAATCGGATAAAAACTTCGCTTTTGTCGATATGTGTTGAGGAAAGGTAAGACTGACGATATTATCTTCTTTACAATCCGTATATTATAATATTTACATAATGTAAAATTGATATATTAGGCGACATCCCGGTTCTTTCCTATTGAAATATTTACCTTGATCTATGCGCGAAGTTCCGTTTTGGGGACGCGACTTTATAAAGGCTTCCATCCAATTTCCCTTCACCTGTAAGCCTCGCTTTTGGGACGGAACAATCGGGGCAGATGTCTCCTTCGCCCTCACCTTGATTGCGCGGTCATCGGCGTATACCATGTCGAGAGCTAAATCCATGAATCCGCATAATTGGATAAATCGCGCAAAAGCCGCCATTCCTAGCTTTATTCTAAAGAAAGCCCCCACCTCCGGAGCTTCATACACCACTTGAGAGAAAAGCCACAGGCGATATTCATAAATTCAAGAAAACTACTATCAACTA
>JACVIX010000105.1 GCA_015711725.1 Candidatus Geothermincola primus
CGATCTGGAATGAGCTTTCAAGGCCTGCGAAGGATAAACGCCTCTACTTCAAGGAATAATATTAATTTCGTTAACGTCGATATACCATTTTCCTTTAATGCTGTTCATGCCTATATATAGATTGTTATCGTAGCTGATAGTCACGTCCATCCTTGCCCCTCCGGGAGAATAGATGCCCTCCTTTATACGAACACGGGCGTTATATGGACTTTCCTTGCTCACTTCATAGGATAGCTGGAGAAAAGTACCCTCTCCAACCTGTTCTAATAGCTCTTGTAGCTTATGGTCCGCTGTGCTTACTTGATTGGGAGTTATATATTTTTTCATCTCCACCCGGTCTTTCCGGTTTAAGGACTGGATAAATTTACCGGCAACTTCCGAGGGGGATGGGTTTCCCCATAAAGTCAGACATAGGATAAGAAAGATTACGATAACCGCTATTAGGGATCCATAGATAAACCAGGCTATCTCAACCCTTCTCACCCTCCTTTCCACCTGTTGATAGGGTTCCACCCGGATAGATACAGACTCCCCCCTCCACTCCGAGGGGGGCGTATATGCCCCGGTGGGTGGCGTCCATGGTAAAAAGCCAGCCTCAGGTTCAGCTTGCGCATGGTGAGGTATGAATGGCTCCCCCTCTCGTTCCCTCCCTTTAAGCTCGCAAAAGCACAGGGAACAGTATCTAGCGTCATCCTTATTTTCCGCTCCACATTCCGGGCAATTCATCTCAACAATTAACCCTCAATCAGCCACCCGCTTAATTTCGTGTACTTATAGTAAAACTTTTTCTATTTAAAATTCTATATTATTTCATGTATCTCCTCTCAGCCACCCAGCCTCCAAAGGCTCCCACGGGCAGCATGAGTACGAGAGCCACGAACATCCCTCTCAATGAATAGGTATCGGTGATAATCGATCCGGAAAAGAAAAAGTTAACCAGAGGCTCCCAAAAGAATATAAACAGGGCTACACAGAGGGCTCCGTATAACCAACCTTTCCCCTTCTCCCTCGCGGACCTGGAAGCGAAGTATCCGGCAAAGAATAGTATAGCCATTTGGTATATTACCACCAGGAAGTACGCAAGGGTTATACCGCTCTCCAGGGAGGCTCTTGAAACCCCGCCAGCGATAATGAATATCAAGGGCCCCACGACGAATCCCGAGAGAAAAACCACGCATAACACCACGAAGGAATAGAGCAGGGAGAGAAGTAAAGTTACGAAAAGCCCGCTCTTCAAATCCTCCACTTGATGGGAGCGAACCATGGCGCTACTTCCATAATCGCGGCTTTTATAGTCACTCCCTGGAAATGCGCTCACTTTTGAGTCAACTAATGCTCGGTAATCCCCTGGGCTCATGTATTCCCCTTTTATCTGGGCATCGGTCCCGCACAAAGTGGGGTCCTGAGCAAAAGAAGCGTGCCCCGTAGTATCAGGACATATCTCCGCCTGGTTCTGGACGGGGGCCAAGTAATACCCCTCAGAAGATACCGGCCTGGAGTCTTGAACGGAGGGGGTGAATCTGACCAAGCAGAGAGAACAAAAAGTTGCTCCATCAGGGTTTTCCGCACCACAGTGATTACATATTATCATCTGGTCTCTCGCTTCCTATTTGTATTAATATTTTCGGCAACCTGATATTGAATTCTTAATATCCTCTCAACCAATGCTAAAAACCTCAAATATGGCGGGAAGGTTTCGACAGTTGCACTGTCATGTTCCCCTTTATTACACATGCCCCGTGGCCAAAAGGATTCTCGCGCAAACCAACTTATCATCAATTAAATTTTATAACCCCTTGCCCCGTGCAGCCAGATAATTAGAGGGCGAGACGGTAATCTATTGCATCGTTATCGTTTAAACGGCTTTCGCCAAATTCTCCGAAACAGCTATGTCTCCTATGATGCCAAAGTATGCAGGAAGGACTGCCTCTTGACTTCCAGATCTATAAGTAGGGGGGTTGGATCAAGGCGATCTCTTAAGATGGAAATGACTTAGATTGATAAAAGAACTTCTTTTTATTAAAACTTCCTGCTGGAAAATTAGCTGCCACCGAAAACATCCGCCTCAGAAACTTGTGCATATACCATTCGCTGATTACCTCAGCGAAAGGAACTTACATGTCGATTACCTTTATCCCTTCTATCCTATTGAAAAAGCAGCTCCTCTTCCCTGTATGACAGGCGGGACCAAGTTGCTTAACCTTTACCAATAGGGTGTCGCCATCACAATCGTAAAGAATCTCGCGGATGAACTGTTTGTTGCCTGAGGTCTCTCCTTTACACCAGTATTCTTTCCTGCTCCTGCTCCAGAACCAGCTCCTCCCCGTCTCCACGCTTCGGCGCAACGCCTCCTTATCCATATAGGCCATCATGAGCACTTCGTTATTTTCTACATCCTGTATAATAGCTGGAACTAGTCCATCGCGGTCATATTTAATATCAAGTTCCTCAATATCCATATTTTCACTCCCCTAGATAAATCTCCTTGATGGTCTGGTTTTGCGAGAGTTCCTCGGCGGTCCCCTCAAGCACAATCTTTCCCGCCCTTAATATGTATCCATAATCGGCGATGTTCAAAGCTATCTGCACATCCTGCTCCACCAAGAGTATGGTTATCCCTTCCTGGTGCAATTGCTGGAGGCAAGCGAATATATCCCTGATGACTTTGGGCGCCAAACCATTGGAAGGTTCATCCAGCAACAGCAGCCGAGGTTTAGACATCAGCGCTCTACCGATGGCAAGCATCTGCTGCTCGCCTCCTGATAAGGTGCCAGCGACCTGGCTTTCCCTCTCTTTTAAAATTGGAAAGAGTTTGAAGACAAAATCCATATCCTTTTTAATCGCCGACGAGGGGTCCCGTCTATATCTTAAATAGGCGCCCAGCTCTAAGTTCTCTCGAACCGTCATATCTCCAAATATCTGCCTTCCCTCCGGAACATGTGAGATCCCCATCTTCACCATCCTCTCAGGGCGCAGATTGGTTATATCCTTTCCAAAGTAAAGAATTCTTCCATAACGCGCCGGCACCAGACCGGAGATGGTTCGCAGCAAAGTTGTCTTACCCGCCCCATTGCTACCCAGGATGGTGGTGATATCTCCCGCCCTCACGCGGAGATCCACCGCTCTTAAGGCCTCGATATGCCCATAAAAAGAGGACAAGCCTTCCACTTTCAGCATAATTCACACATCCTCGAAAGAATTGTGACGCCCAGAGATAATCTCGACAATATTATACTTCTCCTGCCTTTTCCCAACCTCTTCTCGCTAGCCCAATTCCCGCAAATTAATATTGCTACAGATTCATAGTCCGATTTTTATCACAAATCTTCCCCACTAACTCCTCTCCACACAGTGCGCACAGTTCCGAAGAATCGGCAAATGACTTTACCCTTCACCTCCGAAATCGTTCACCTCCACGCCGAGATAAGCCTCGATTACCTTAGGATCATCTCGAACTTGCTCCGGCGAACCCTCGGCTATAACCTGTCCGTAATCCAGCACCAGCACTTCATCGGACACCCGCATCACCAGACCCATATTGTGTTCAACCAATAAGACAGTTATCCCCATATCCCTTATTTTATATATAAGGTTTCTCAATTCCTCGATCTCATAAGTGTTGAGCCCGGCCGCTGGCTCATCTAACAGGATTAACTTGGGGCTAGTGGCCAGCGCCCTTGCCAACTCCAGTAATCGCTGTTGGCCAAAGGAGAGGGTGTCCGCAAGCTTATCCGCTTGCAAACCGAGCCCCACTAACTCCAGGTTCTTCAACGCTTCTTCTTTTATCTTTCGTTCCTCCCTTAAAAATTTAGGCAAACGTAGCCCTACCTGGGTGAACTCACTGGTGGTGCGCGCGTGTCTACCCACCATCACATTCTCTAGCACTGTCATATTGCCGAATAGCTGAATGGTCTGGAAAGTGCGGGACATCCCCAGATCGGCGATCTGGTGCGCTTTATAGCCCACAATATTCTTTCCCTCAAACCATATACTCCCAGAATTGGGTTGCTGTACCCCGATGAGCAGGTCAAAAAGTGTGGTTTTGCCCGCCCCATTGGGACCGATGATCGCTTTGATGCTACCCTTGTCCACGGAAAAGCTCACGTCATTCACCGCCGCCAAACCACCGAATAATTTGGTGAGATTCTCCACCTTGAGGAAATGAGTTTCATTCATTATATCCCACTCCCCCTCTTGAGAGGGTTGACAAAAGGACTTCTCCGGTAGCGGAAGAAATCTGAGAGGCCCCGAGTCAAACCAGAGGGCATAAAGATCATCACCAAAATCAAGACGATGCCGAAGATCATCGGCTCCAAGTTGCTATAGTTGTTGGAGAACCACTGAGTGAGAGATTTGTTTCCGAACCAATAGGGTATCGCCTCTAGCACCTTGGGAAGAAAAACCACCACCGTGGCTCCGGCTATAGAGCCCCATATGCTTGCCATCCCTCCCAGCACCACCATCACCAACAGGATAATGGAGAGATTCAACTGAAAAATTCCTGGATTGATAAAACTGTGGATATGAGCGAAAAGAGCGCCAGCCAGACCCGCATAGGCCGCCGAGAGGGCGAAAATCTTTATCTTATACCACGAGGTATTGATACCCATGGTCTCAGCCGCCACCTCGGAATGATGGAGTGCTTTTAAAGCCCTTCCCAGGCGAGAATTGACCAGGTTTCTGGAGAAAATCAGGATCAGGAAAGCGATTATCCAGATAAAATAGTACTCTCCCCCCATGGTTCTTACCTCTACCCCCGGCAGCGACAGCTTGGGAATCCCCATTAAACCCTCGTTTCCTTTGGTTAGCCAGGTCATCTCCCTCAGGACAACGAAAGAGATGATAGCGAATCCTAAGGTGGCCATCGCTAGGTAGTGCCCTCTTAACCTGAGTATGGGGGAGATAATCAAAGAGATAAGCACCGCAACCAGCATAGCCATGAGGATGGTAAGATAAACGGGCACATGAGCTCGCAAAGCCAGAAGGGAGGACGCATATGCCCCTATCCCCATAAAAGCGCCATGGCCCAAAGAAACTTGTCCCGCGTAACCTAGCAGTAGGTTCAGGCCAACCGCGACAATGGTGTAGATTCCCACCAGGCGCATCCGTTCCAGAAATTTAATATGCACCGGTCCGGAGACGCTCCCCTCCCACAACGGGAAGGTGAGAAGAAAGATCAGAAGAACCGTGGGCCCCAGGTTCCTTCTCAAGAAATCGCCTGGACGCGTGAGGGCAATACGTTCTACCAATCTTTTGAACTTCAAATCAAACCTTAACCCCCTCTCTCCTGCCGAAGATACCCTGAGGCCTTAAGAGAAGCACCACTATGAGGATGAGAGCGGTGATAGCGTCCCGGTAACCGGAGGAGATCCCGAAAACCACCTGAAGGAACCCGGCAATCAGCTCCTCGATCAAACCGACCAGAAGGCCGCCAAATATTGCGCCAAAGGTGTTGCCCAACCCCCCCACCACCGCTGAGGTGAAACCCTTGACCCCAAGAAACAGGCCACTGCCATAACTGGCATAAGGGGCGTTGATTAAACCCGCGGCCCCACCCAGAGCAGCGCTTAAAGAAAAGGAGTAAAGGGACATGTTGGAGATGTTTATTCCCACCAGGCTGGCCGCTTCCCGATTGATGGAACAAGCCTTCATCCCCTTTCCCACTCTGGTGTGATTGAAGAAAATATATGTTAACATCACTGCGATCAGGGTCAACCCAAAAACCCAGAGGGTCTGGGAGCGTTGGGTGACCCCCAGAAAAGTCAGGCTGGAGCTGGTAAACTCGGGAACTTTATATGCTTCCTCAGGCCAAAATAGCCTAGCCAATGCCTTCAGCAGTATGGAGACCCCGATAGTGGCGATAATCACGTTGATGATCTGGGCGTTGCGTAATGGATAGATGAACAATCTCTCCATAAGCGCCCCGATGATTGCGGTACAGATGATGGCTATCACCGCAGCCAGCAGAATGGGAATATGCAGCACGCAAGAGAAAGTGTAAGTGAGCAGGCCTCCAAAAACCGCGAACTCCCCTTGAGCGAAGTTTATCACACCGGTGGAGTTGAAGATGATATTAAAGCCGATGGCTAGAAGGGCATAGAGGCATCCATTGGCTAACCCGTTCCCCAGGTACTGGGGACAATTTTTGAGAAAATCAAGTACGCTTCCCAGTGTCCCTACCTCACATTCATTTAGATGAATATCCCTCCAGTTGCTTGTATCGCAAACTTACGTTATATGATAACCACACCCTGCTACTTACCTCAAGATTGCCCCCATATCGATGAGGCGACGCTGTCTCTGAAATACCGATTTTATTATAGATAAAAAGTGGGGGCACGGAGATGTTCCGTGCCCCCACTGAACGGCCATTCCTTAGGGAATGGCTTTCCACTTATTATCCACAATCTGCACCATCACTAGATCATCGACGGTGAGGCCATTATGATCGGTGGGGCTATAGTTGAAAGTGCCAGCGGTTCCCACCAGCCCCCTGATCTGCTCGATGGCGTCTCTCAACTGCGCTGGCGTAACCTCGTCACCAAGTTTCTTCAACGCCTCAGTAACGATGAGGATGGCGTCGTAGCCGTGCCCTGCGAAGGTGTTTATCTGGGTTCCCGTCTTAGCGACAAAATCATCGGAGAATTCTTTTACCAGCTTATATTGCGGCGAAGCGGGGTCCATTACCTGTTCCCACACCAGTACCTGACCCGCTGGGAAAACCACCCCGTTGGCGGCATCCCCCGCCAGCTCGATGAATTTCTGGTTGGCTATCCCGTGACTAGCTACGAAGGGAATGTTCATCCCCTTACTCTTCATACGCCTCGCAGCGATTGCCGGCCCGGGGTTGGTGCCCCAGACTATAAGCACTTCTGGATTTTTGCTTTGAATGTTGGTGAGGTGGGTATCCATTCCCTCCTCGGTCACCTTGGGATCATAGGCCTCGGTGGTGACGATGCTTATCCCATAGTTGGGAGCCAGGCCCTCGATAACCTTCTTTCCATCGGTACCGAAACCGGTGCTGTCATGTAATATGGCCACTTTGGTTTTAGCTAACTTTTCCTTTACATACAAAAGTGCTTTTTCTGCAGCCATGGCGTCTGTAGGGGGCGTCCTGAATATCCAGGTGAAGTCGCCTTCGGTGATAGAGTTTCCCGCAGCCATGCACACCTGGGGTATCTTCGCCGCGGAGGTGGCTCCCTTCATCGAATTGGTCTGACCAGTACCACTGGAACCGATAATGGCGAGGGAGCCGTCGGCGATGAGCTCATTTGTGAGCTCAAGCGCCTTCGCCGCATCTGTTTGATCATCCTTGATGGTAACTTCCAGAGGATGGCCATTAATCCCCCCGCTTTTGTTGATCTTCTCCACATAAAGCTCTATAGCGACCTTTTCCGGTTTGCCCAATGGTTCGTTAGCGCCACTTTCCGAGAGCACCACCCCTATCTTAAAAGGTTCCTTCTCGCCTGCGCCTTTGCCTCCACACCCGGTAAACGCGGCCATTACAAGTGAAAAAATTAGCAAAGATATAAAAATGATCGCGACTCTTTCCCTTCTCAACCCATTCACCTCTCTTTTCAGTCCTTTCCCGAATTGATGAAACCCTCTTCGTAGGATTACGATTTATTATCTCCCCTCTCCCACAAGAATTCGCAAGAAGTATATCACCCCCTCTTACTTAATTCTTGAATAACCGTCTCTCCGCATATGAATATCTCTATTTTAACGGATGAAGAAATTTTATCAAGAGAGAGGGAACCGACTGGCTATACTCGACTCGATAAAACATCGCCACGCTCACATGAATTATATTTATATTAGAAAATTTGACTCCCGCACGTAACCGAACTTAAGGGATGTGACATGATCGCGCGCCCTAAACTCTCGCATTTCCGCCAAACTGATTCTCATGTGCTCATGCCCTCAAAATCAGATTGGAAATTGAATGAAACAGAAGCCAAATTCCAATAATTTATAGCCTGGATTTAAGACGAGAGAATACTATATGCTCCTATATGCGCACCTGGATACCATGTGCGCGTAGATATTCCTTGGCCTCCCTAATTCGGTAAATGCCATAATGAAATATAGATGCCGCCAGTACCGCGTCCGCACCCGCCTGCTGAATAACCTCTACTAAATGTTGTAAATTCCCCGCTCCCCCAGATGCAATCACCGGGATATTAACGGTGGAGGCTATGGCTCTGGTCAGGGGGATATCGTATCCATCTCTGGTTCCATCCCGGTCCATGCTAGTAAGCAGAATTTCCCCAGCCCCAAGTCGGGCCACCCGACTTGCCCATTCCACGGCATCCAGTCCGGTAGGGGTTCTTCCCCCGTTAATATACACTTCCCAGCCTCCATCTCCCCTCGCCTTTGCGTCGATGGCCACGACGATGCACTGCGAGCCATAAGCCTCGGCGCACTCCGCCACTAAAGAGGGCCTCTTTACCGCCGCAGTGTTAAGGGACACCTTATCTGCCCCAGTGGAGAGCATTCTGCGAATATCCTCTTTTGACCTGATCCCCCCTCCAACGGTAAAAGGTATGAAAACTTTTTCCGCCACGCGCGCTGCCATTTCGAAGACTAACTCTCTCTCTTCATGGGAGGCGGTAATATCCAGGAATACTAGCTCATCGGCTCCCTCTTCATCGTATATGGAAGCGAGTTCCACCGGGTCCCCCGCATCTTTTAAATCCACGAAGTTTATTCCCTTTACCACCCTGCCCTTGTCCACGTCCAGGCATGGAATTATCCGTTTGGAGAGCATAACTTAAATACCCCCATCTCTTTCAAGCTTCAGTGCCTCTCTCAGCTTTATTCTTCCATCGTAAAGCGCTTTGCCTACAATTGCTCCCTCCACTCCATAAGAGCCCAGCGATCGGATATTCTCCAGATCCTTGAGGGAAGCTATGCCGCCTGAAGCTATTATCTCCATACTGGTTATTTCCGCCACCTTTTTCAGTTTTTCCAGGTCAAATCCCTCCAGGGTCCCATCCCTGTTAATATCGGTATAGACAATACGCTTCAGGCCAGCTTTCTCCCACCGCTCCAGGAGCTCTTCCACGTCCACGCTCGCATTCTTCATCCAACCCCCAGTGGAAACCTTACCTTCCCGTAAATCTAAGCTGGCCAGGATCATCCCTGGGTATGCGGAGATGGCTTCTTCTAAAAAACCTATATCCTCGACCGCCCGGGTTCCCAAAACCACCCATCGGGCCCCGATGGAAAAATAAGCATCTAGTGCTTCCCTGGACTTAACCCCTCCCCCACATTGTGCCGGAATGTCAACGGATTTGATTGCTTTTTCCACCGCTGCTAGATTGATAGGTCTGCCTCCCCTAGCACCATCCAAATCTACAATATGTAATCTTTTTGCTCCTTGAGCTTCCCACTCTTTTGCAATCTCCGAAGGTTCCTCAGAATACACTTTCTCTTTTCTGAAATCGCCACGTTCCAGGCGGACGCACTTTCCGCCACGAATATCGATAGCTGGATAAATATGGAACCTGCTCATCCTTCTTCCCGCGCTAGTTCGGCGAACCTTTTGAGGATGCTCAATCCCGCCCGCGAGCTTTTTTCAGGATGAAACTGAAAAGCAAAGAGATTGTCTTTTTCCACTCCCGAGGCGAATTTTATGCCATAGTCGGTTTCAGTGAGGATTAATGCAGAATCTTCCGGTTCCACATAATAAGAATGCACAAAGTAGAAGAAAGATTGATTGAGCTCGTTTGTCATTAGCTTGCTCTCCTTTTTCAGCTCCACGGAATTCCAGCCCATATGGGGCACTTTTAGTCCTGGAACAGAGAACCTCCTCACTTCCCCTGGTAGTATGCCCAGCCCTGGTTCCTCGCCACCTTCCTCGCTACGTTGGAAGAGAACCTGGTATCCCAGGCAAATACCCAAGAAGGGAATGCCTGACTCCATCGCGTAGACGATAAGACGGTCCAGCTTTTTTCTTCTAATGGCTCTCATAGCATCATCGAAGGCGCCTACGCCTGGCAGCACTAGAGCGCGCGCCCCCTTTAAGAAAGCTGGTGAGGAACTTACCCGTGCAGTGTAACCCAGAAACTGGAAAGCCTTTTCAACGCTTCTAAGATTTCCCCTTCCATAGTCGATTATCCCAATCATGTTCGCACGTATTCCCTTCGCCGAGTATTAACTGAGAAGACCTTTAGAGGAAGGAGGCTCTTTCCTCCTTGTGTCGAGGGAAAGGGCCTCTCTTAACGCCAGCCCGCTTCCCTTGAATACGGCTTCCAAAATATGATGGGGGTTCTCCCCTTCTAGCAATCGTACGTGGAAAGTGAGGCCGGCTTGGTTGGCCAACGCCTGGAAAAATTCCCGGGCGCATAGGGTATCGAACCCAGAGATAAACTCAACGGGAAGTTGTACCTTCCAGGAGAGCAAAGGGCGTCCGCTGCAATCCAGAGCAATCTGGCATAAGGATTCGTCCATTGGCGTGAGAACCCACCCGTATCTCTTGATAGATTTCTTTTCGCCTAGAGCTTCCTTTATCGCTTGCCCCAAACTCAAACCAACGTCTTCCACCGTATGGTGCTGGTCTACCTGCAGGTCTCCCCGAGCTTGCAATTCCAGATCGAAACAAGCATGATAGGCCATAAGCTCCAGCATATGATCGAAGAAAGGGATGCCTGTAGAGATGGCCGTTTTGCCCACTCCGTCGATGTTTAATAAAACCCTAACCTCGGTCTCCTTGGTTTTCCTGCTAAGTTCCGATCTCCTCAACGCACACCTGCCGTCAATCCTCTATTCACTGGCGCTTCCGCCCCTTCTCTTCAAGCTCTGATAATGGATGGGAAGTCCCTCGGCCTCACTTATAATTTCCACCAGTCTCTCCAGTTTTCGATTACTTTTGTAATTGGAGAAGACGATGTTTGTGCACTTGATAAAGTCATAAACCCCCAAGGGTGAAGCGAAACGCGCGTTGCCCTGTGTGGGGAGGATATGATTGGTCCCCATAACGTAGTCTCCTAGACATACCGGAGACTCGCTTCCTAGAAAGATAGCCCCGGCATTCTTAATCTTGGAGACCAATCCTGTAAAATCCTCGGTTATAATCTCCAGGTGTTCCGGAGCCAGAAGGTTGACCAACTCCACACCTTCTTCAAGTTCTTCGACTTTTACCAGGTAGCAACTTTTCTCCGCTTCACTCCCCCTCGGCTCATCTTGGAATAGTTCCCTTATCTTTCCCTTTAACTCCGTCGCAGTCTCGCTTAATAGTTTTTCGGAAGTGGTTATCAGAATGGCCCGGGCGTGAGAGCCGTGTTCCACCTGGGACAACATATCCAATGCCACCAGTTCAGGCCTTGCCCTCTCGTCCGCTAAGACAACTATCTCGGTGGGGCCTGCAACGAAGTCCACTCCCACCTCGCCAAAGATTTCCATCTTGGCC
>JACVIX010000106.1 GCA_015711725.1 Candidatus Geothermincola primus
TCACTTCCTGGGGGACCTCGCAGGATTCATCCGCCTCCCGCATCAGGGGGTCCATCTGTTCGCGAGCGAAGGAGGCGCAGGTCTCCTGTACCATGCGTTGCTCCTCGCTCAATTCGAAAGATACCATAAGCCATCCCTCCCTTAGAAAACCAAATAAGACCAGTTGTAAAGATTTTAAGGCGTCAACACATAATATGCCTAAAAAGCGCGATTTTTCAATATAAGGCGAAAAGTGACCTACTTTTAAATATACATTAGTTGAATTAACTTACTAGTAGTTAATTTATAAAGTAAAAATAAACGCAATGAAGAAATTAACAAACTTATTACGTGAACCTGAGGGTAAGGTAATTCTAGATAACAGTTTGGGATATAAAGAAGAGAAATAATAGAGAGGCGAATCTTTTTTTGGGAAGAGTGAAGGGCGAAAAGGGGTCATTGAGCGAAATGAAAGAAAAAAACCGCAAGTAAAGATAGGGATACATTCGAGCCAAAGAGGGGATGCGATCAAGATTAAAGAGTTGGTATCCATTGAAAAAGTAGAAAGATGGACGATTAGGCAAGATGCGTTTCAAGGATGATTATCCTCTAATACACCAAGTTGCTATCCCTGAATGTGAAGTAAAATTAAGAATTACCAAGTCACCCTAAATGAATGGAATAAATCATCAAGACTCGCGCTCTTTAAATGAACCCCTCAAGCTGGTGGAGAATAATGGAGAATAATACTTCAGACACTCGTTAAAAGATACGAGTCTGCAGGAGACCCTAAATGAAACAAGCTGGTGGAGAATAATGGATAATAATACTTCTGCACTCTGGATTTCAACGCGCCGGAGGCTTATTGATCATATTCCCATGCTCGTGAGGAAGACATTTCGTTTTAGCGAATGGGTAGTGAAGAGGAAAAAGATTGTAATCGGACGGACAAGGGAAATGTTCTTCTAACCATTTAGCGGGAAGAGCCCATGGGTTCGATAAGTGGTTTTTTATCGTTCAGAGGTGATATAAATTAATTAAAGGGCGACAGTTGAGCCTAAATGGCAAGGCCTTAATCTGGCAATTTAGCGCGCGGGATATCGAACCGCCAACTTCGATATCCTATGAAGAAAGGTCAAACCATTACCGGTTCCCTGGAGAGGAGAGGCGATGCCGGAGACCTTGGAAAATTTGTTGAATAAAGTGAAGTCGTACAATTCCAGAGGGAATCTGCGCTTAATCCAGGACGCTTACAATTTCGCCAGGGATTCCCACCGCGATCAGTACCGTTTCAGCGGAGAGGAATTCATTCAGCACCCCTTGGAGGTCGCCATGACCCTGGCCGAGCTGGAGCTGGATCCCATAACTATAGCGGCAGCACTCCTACACGACGTGGTGGAGGACACCGACCTTACCCTAGATGACGTGAGAAAACGATTCGGTGAGGAGATCGCAAACATCATCGACGGGGTAACCAAGCTAGACCGCGTCAACTTTGAAACCAAAGAGGCGGCTCAAGCGGAGACCCTGCGAAAGCTCTTCGTGGCTATGGCCGAAGACATCCGGGTGATTCTCATAAAACTGGCCGACCGACTCCATAATATGCGCACCCTCTACCATCTCTCTGAGGAGAAGCAGAGGCAGAAAGCCCGGGAGACGCTGGATATTTATGCCCCCGTCGCGCACCGACTGGGAATAACCCAACTGAGATGGCAGCTTGAGGATCTGGCTTTCGCGACTTTATATCCCCTCCGTTATCAAGAGATCGTTCAGATGGTCAACCAGCGCAGGTCGGAACGGGAAGCCTATATCAAAGAGGTGGAGGAGCGCCTGGGAAAGAAACTCAAATCTTTGAAGATAGATGCGGAGATAAGCGGCAGGGTAAAACATTATTACAGCATCTACACCAAGATGATCAACCGCGGCAGAGAATTCGACGAAATCTACGATCTCTTCGCCATCCGGGTGATTACCGATACGGTCAAGGACTGTTACGCCATTCTGGGCATCATTCACTCCCTTTGGAAACCACTTCCGGGAAGGTTTAAGGACTATATCGCCATGGCCAAATTCAATATGTACCAGTCCCTCCATACCACGGTGATAGGGCCACAGGGAAAGCCTTTGGAGATTCAGATACGCACCAGGGAGATGCATCGCACCGCCGAATACGGGATCGCGGCACACTGGAGATACAAGGAGATGTTGTCTTCTCAGGATAAGATCAAGGAAAGGTTCACCTGGCTGAAGGGAATATTGGAGTGGCAGAAGGACTTGCGAGATCCCCAGGAGTTCATGGAAAGCCTTAAAATAGATCTCTTCAGGGACGAAGTCTTCGTCTTCACTCCTAGAGGAGATGTGATCAACCTTCCCAAAGGCTCCACCCCCATAGATTTCGCCTACGCCATTCACACCGAGGTGGGTCACTCCTGCGTGGGGGCTAAGGTGAACGATCGCATCGTGCCCTTGGAATATCAGCTCCAGAACGGCGATATCGTGAATATAATCACCTCTAAAACTTCCACCGGCCCGTCCAAAGACTGGCTAAAGATCGCCCGCTCCCCCCGGGCGCGGACCAAAATTAGACAATATTTTAGTAAAGAGAGGAAGGTGGAGGACACTCATGAGGGCAAGGATATTCTGCAGAAAACCCTGCGCAAGGCGAAGCTCCCCGTGAAACAGGTATTTTCCGGGAGCCTGCTGGATGAGGTCGCGCAGCAGGATTACGGCTTCCTCTCCTCGGACGATTTGCTGGCCAGCATAGGCTCGGGCAATACCTCTCCGGTTCAGGTGGTCGCCAAGCTTTCCTCGCGCCTCGCTCCATTGGAGGAGGAGACCATTCCACTCAAGCCCACCCCCAGAAAGAAGCTACCCACTTTGAGTCGGGGCGTGAGGGTAGAAGGGGTGGAAAATGTGCTGGTACGCATCGCCCACTGCTGTCATCCAGTCCCCTACGACGACATCGTGGGGTTCGTGACCAGGGGTAGGGGGGTTTCGGTGCATCGCAGGGACTGCCCCAATGCCGCGCATATGATGGAACAAAATTATCGGGAGATAGAGGTGGGCTGGGACACACAACAGCCCACCGCCTTTCAGGTGGAGATCAAAGTGGAGGCGATGGACCGCCCCCGCCTGCTCCGGGATATCACCACGGTTATGGGTGAATTCCACGTTAACATACTCTCCGCCACCATGAATATTAACGAAGAAGGTATGGCCATCAGCAGGTTCATATTTGAGCTCTCCAACATCGCTCATTTGGAGGATATCCTCCGCAATATCTCCAAGATAGACCAGGTCTACAACGCCTACCGAGTAATACCCAAAAAGTAAAAAGCGCTGTGGGTTGTGGGCGGGAAAGGTATATATGAGGCAAACTTTTTACGCGCGTTCTACCTTTGAGCGTTTTTGGGTTTGGGCTTATAATACCATCGTGTGCTGAAATGGCATGGCGAGGTGCTGGCCGTGAGAGCGATTTTACAGCGCGTGAAAAATTGCGCCGTGCGGGTAGGAGGCGAAACTATTTCTTCTATCGGTCCCGGATTGCTTGTGCTTCTGGGGATATCCATCGAGGACGATGAGAGCGACGCTCGGTTCATGGCGGACAAGGTGGTTAATCTGCGAATATTCGAGGACCATGAAGGGAGGATGAACCTTTCGCTACTGGAGACCGGGGGAGAGATTATGGTGGTATCCCAGTTTACCCTCTATGGGGACGCCCGTAAAGGCAGAAGGCCCTCCTTTACCCGCGCCGCTCCCCCAGAAGGGGCGGAGCGATTATACTGCCGCTTCATAGAAGCGTTGAGAGGATGGGGCCTTGAGCCCGCCGAAGGAGTTTTTAGGGCTCATATGGAGGTGGAGCTGGTAAACGACGGCCCGGTGACCATAATCCTCCATTCTCCTCGAGAAATCTGATCGACAGACCTCTTAGGCTGGTCAAATGATATCCTCAATCCTCGGGATTATGTGAACAATAAAAAAGACATGAGAGAGTCGAGACATTTGAACCGATCTGAGGGTATTATCTAGGAGGGAAGAAATTTCATAATCGCTCTAATGCTGGAAAATCGAAAACTTTTGATCCGAGCTGCGGGTATTATCCAAAGCGCCCTTTGACGCGATGGATACCGCTAAATTAAGCGATCGAGGCTCTTATCTAGGTTCGTAATCTATGTTGATAACCCTTTATATATTTGGGAGTATAAATTCATGGGCGTAATGGACGCCCTTTACATTTTGGGGGACCGGGTTGATTCAATGGTCACCCCCTTGCATGTTTAGTGGTAAAAAGTCTCGCGCGCAAGTTATAATGTTTCAAAAACATTGCAAAGTCGGGATGGAAATTCTAAGGCAAAAACAGCCGTTCATTAACGCGTAGAAAAAATATAGGGAAAATTTCAGAGTCGAGATCGATAATTGGCGATGGTCGAAGGATAGGATTAAGGATTTTCGAACTAAATAGAAAAACTAAAAAAGGCGTATCCTGTTTATCTATGAAAGTACAGAGTGAGGGGAGAGAGCTTGTTCCTAGAACGATTGGTACTGGGAATGTTGGGAACCAACTGCTTTGTGTTGGCGGAACGCGCCGGAGGGGAGGCGGCGGTTATTGACCCCGCTGGAGAGGTAAGGAAGATAATCTCCGTGCTGAAGAAAAACGAACTCCGGTGCGGAAAGATCCTGCTTACCCACGGACACGCCGATCATGTATCCGGATGCGGTCCCCTCTCCGAAGCCACTGGAGCCACAGTCTATATTCACCCCTTAGACGCGGACGCATTGAGAAGTATAAAGAACCAGCTGGTTGGCCTCACCGGAAGAGTGTTAGCCACCCGCCCCCAACGTATAAAGCACTTGAGCCATGGCGATCGGCTGGAGGTGGGCGAGCTGGAGCTTGAGGTCTTGCACACCCCTGGACATACCTTAGGCGGGGTGAGCTTCTACTTGCCGGGGCATCTCTTCTGCGGCGACCTGATTTTCGCCGGCTCCATAGGTAGAACGGACCTCAAAGGAGGTTCCCTGCAGGCTTTACTGCAAGCGGTGGAGGAACACGTATGGGACCTTCCCGGCGAGACCGTAATCCATCCGGGACATGGACCGGAGACCACCTTGGAGAGAGAGAAGAGGAGCAACCCCTTCCTTATAGGTTTAAGGGGTGGGAGATCGTGAGGTTCACCGCCCCGCGAGGCACCCGGGACGTTCTGCCCCCGGAGAGCGAGTTGTGGCGGAGGATCGTCCAACGCGCTGAGGGGCTCTTCGCCCTCTATGGGTACAAAGAGATCGTCCTCCCGGTTATGGAATCCACCGATCTCTTCGTGAAAGGGATGGGTGAGGGTAGCGACATTGTGCAGAAGGAGATGTTTACCTTCGAGGACAAGGGTGGCCGCTCCCTCACCTTGAGACCGGAGGGAACCGCTGGGGTGGCGCGCGCCTTCGTCCAGCACAATCTGGGCAGGAGTGGGCTCCCCGTGAAATTATATTACAAGGGTCCCATGTTCCGTCACGAGAAACCTCAGGCGGGACGCTACCGCCAGTTTCATCAGCTGGGAGTGGAGCTGATCGGGTCACCCCATCCCTTGGCTGACGCGGAAGTAATCACCTTGTGTAACGATTTTTTCCGCGTATTGGAAGTGCCCGCAGTGGAATTACTGATAAACAGCGTGGGGGACGAGAGTTGCAGGCCCCAGTTCGTCCAGGCGCTACGGTCTTTTCTATTGAAGCGAGAAGAGAGGCTCTGCCCGGACTGTAAAAGAAGGCTTGAAATAAATCCCCTGCGAGTCTTCGACTGTAAAGTGAAGGAATGTCGAAAAGCCCTGGAGGGAGCGCCAAGGGTGACAGATCACCTCTGTGAGGCCTGCGCCACGCACCTGCGATCCCTCATGGATTATTTACAAAACGTAAATATAAAGTTTCGTCTGGAGCCGGAGATGGTGCGGGGCTTGGACTACTACACCAGGACGGTCTTTGAGTTTCAGAAGGTGAAGGGAGGGCCCCAGGATACTCTGGCGGCGGGAGGGCGTTATGATAACCTCATCTCCATTTATGGGGGAGAACCCACTCCCTCCACCGGCTTCTCCATTGGATTGGAAAGAGTTGCCGCTATGCTTAAAGAGGGTGCGGAGCGGAACGAGGAGATAGGGGTGTTCGTCATCGCCATTGGCGAGGAAGCGCGGAAGCGGGCTTTTTCTCTAGTAAAGGAGTTACGGGACCGGAATATACACGCGGACATGGACTTCATGGAGCGCAGCGCCAAAGCCCAGATGAAAGTGGCTGACCGGGAGGGTTATCCCCGGGTAGTGATCATAGGGGGGGAGGAAATCGAGGGGGATTATTATACTTTCAGGGACATGGGGGAAAGTTCCCAGAGGATAGTGACGGCGGAGGAGCTCTATGGCCTCTTGATGGAAGGTTAGGTAGCTATAATAAATCCGACGCCTCGACGGAAAGATGAAAACCCCTTTTACCTTTCAGGAGCCAAAAGGGGTAGACTTAGATGCAAGGCGATGGGATAAAGCCAAGGCTTTTGTGCTTGATTATATGAAATGAATAATTATGTCAAAGTCATAAGAGCAAGGGATTGGTTAAAAAGGTTCGAGACTAAAACGAATACCCAGAGATCGCTTTCACATGAAAGAGCGATTAAAGAGCGTTTAAAAAACGGTTAATAAGACGTTAATTTGAAGATGGTCAGATGCGTGATAAGGAAGTTCTCATGAACGTTGAAGACGGAAAGAAGAGAACCCACTACTGCGGGCAGCTGCGACCTCGGCACGAGGGAGAGGAAGTGGTGCTTGCTGGCTGGGTGCAGACCAGGCGGGACCACGGCGGGGTTATCTTTATCGATCTGAGGGACCGCACAGGTATAGTCCAGGTCGTCTTCAACCCTGAGATAAGCGAGGAAGCCCATTCCATCGCTGGGAGGGCGCGCAGCGAATTCGTGCTCTGGTGCCGTGGAACGGTGAGAAGACGTCCCCAGGACGCCGTCAACCCTCACCTAGCCACTGGGGAGGTGGAGGTATTCGCTAAAAAGGTAGAGGTTCTCTCGGAGTCCAAAACCCCGCCTTTCGAGATTCAGGATGGCGTGGGAGTGGATGAAGCCCTGCGCCTGCGCTACCGCTATTTGGACTTGAGAAGGCCGGAAATGAGAGAGGCAATGCTTCTCAGGGCTGGGACGATGAGAAAGGTGCGAGAGTATCTAGAGGCGCATGGATTCGTTGAGATAGAAACCCCCATGCTCACTAAGAGTACCCCGGAAGGGGCCAGGGATTTCGTGGTACCATCCAGATTGCAACCGGGTCACTTCTACGCGCTGCCCCAGTCTCCCCAGCTCTTCAAGCAACTGCTCATGGTTGCGGGCTTCGACCGTTATTACCAGATCGTGAAATGCTTTCGAGACGAGGATTTCCGGGCGGATCGCCAACCGGAATTCACCCAGATAGACCTAGAGATGTCCTTCGCGGAAGCGGATGACGTGATGAGCCTGATGGAAGGTATGTTTTCCCGACTTTATCGGGAAATCTGCTCCCGCGAGGTGGAACTGCCTTTCCCCCGCATTAGTTATCACGAGTCCCTGGAGCTTTATGGGAACGATCGACCAGATATGCGTTACGGGATGAAAATAGTGGAGCTCTCCGGTATCTTCGCCCATAGCGAACTGCGCATATTCCAAGAATCACTTTCTCGGGGCGAAAGAATCAGAGGTTTTCGCATAGAAGGGCTCTCTTCCCCCACCCGCAAGATTCTGGATCAGATGGTCGATTTCGCCAAGGCACAAGGGGCAGCGGGCCTGATCTGGGTGGTGCGCGAGGGAGAAGACCTCAACTCCCCGGTGGCTAAATTCCTATCCGTTAAGGAAAAGGCGGAATTGAGCGCGGCTTTGGGGTTGGGTCAAGGGGACGTGGGCCTACTTTTAGTGGGTGCTATGGAAAAGACTTCAGAGGTGCTGGCCAGACTGCGAAGGTACTGCGTAGAGAATTTCTCTCCTCCAAAGAAATCCGATCTCTCACTGGTCTGGGTGGTGGACTTTCCCCTTTTCGAGTGGGACGAAAAGGAGGGTCGTTACAAGTCTAATCACCACCCTTTCACTAGCCCCAAGAGGGAGAGTCTGGAGATCTTGGAGGAGCGTCCTCTCGAAGTCCTATCCGACACCTACGATTTGGTGATTAATGGGGTGGAGGTGGGAGGAGGAAGCATCCGTATTCACCAGCGCTCGGTGCAGGAAGCGGTCTTCCGAGTGCTTGGTTTGAGCGAGGAAGAGACCAAGGAGAAGTTTGGGTTCCTCCTAGAGGCTTTCGAGTATGGACCCCCACCCCATGGTGGGGTGGCTTTTGGTTTGGACCGGATAGTCATGCTGCTGGCGGGCAAGGAAAGCATAAGAGATGTAATAGCATTTCCCAAGACTCAGTCCGGCGTGGACCTTCTCACCGGAGCCCCGGATGTTCTCTATCCCCAACAGCTCAAGGAGTTGAGAATTAGGCCACTCTAGCCAAGGCATCTCTCCGTCTTGGGATGAGGCATAAAGGAAACTACGGGCGAGCTAGTGAATAGAGGGAATGAAGCCGCGCGACTTCAATAATTTTACGAAGAAATTATGGCTAACGCGACGTTAGGCCTGTTTGATTGCGAGATTGACAAAGTAGAGGTGGAAGTGGCGGGCGGGATGGTCGGTCTATGAGAAGAGATCTGCGAGGAATATGCTTAAATCTGGCAGAAGCAAGAGGAGATATTTACTGAGACATGGCAAAATTTTGAGTTATGGCGAACTCTTCTGCGCGCTCCTTCTAGCCATCGTTTCTCTCCCAGTCTCGACTTTTGAGGGATGCGCTCGCCAGGTCAGCCTGGACGAGAAGCTATTCCAGCTCAACCAGCGCGCCACGGGGCTCCTGGAGATGAGGGATCGTCTAGCGGAGATTGCGAATTCTATTGAGGGTGAGCTGGAAAATGAGCGTTTTGAGGCAATCGACCATTTGGAGAAACTAAAAAGAGAAGAGGAAAAACTCAAGCAAATTCATGAACATACGCTCGCTATGGGAGCTCTACCGGGCTTCCAGGAAAAGGCTTACCAATTGATCATCGCGGCGCTGGCGACGTGGCAAACCATTGCGGCGACACGCTGTTTTATATTTTTCCAATCAGCATCCGTGGGCTCAGAGCCCCTCTTCTATTCGCTGGCGCATATGTGGGAAGAGTGCCTCTCCGAGACACGCCACACCCTAGATATTTTCCTGGGCAACGCCCCCGATCCCTATGGTTCGGAAGAATGGTACGGTTGGCTTTTGGTGGAATACTTCGAAACCGCTAAAGCCTTCTACCCTCTCTATTACTGGGACTTCGATCAAGGCATCTTCGACACGGATAAAGAGAGACTGGACCAAATGCTTATTTACTTGCGTACCAATCTCCAGAGAGCCCTCAAAGATATCTATAGGCTGGAGATACCGGATTACTGGGACGTTCCTTATCGGCGCTTAAAAGAATTAGTGGAATGTATGGTGGGGCAGAGTTTACACCTCTTGGAGCTCCCTTGGCCCATGGGTGAAGACCAAGCGGAACTGGTGGATATGCGCTTTCGGCTCTCTGGATTGGTTCAGAATTTCTTTGACGAGCTAGAATCCAGAAAATTGCCCAGAGAGTAAGTGAACATATTTTTGGCTTAAATATATTTGTGCGAATTGTTAGCGCGGACCCAGGCGGATAAAAAGAGGGAGACGGGTGGAGTGTGGATGAATGTGAATCATTTTATTTTTACATTATGTAATTTTAACACGTATTTAAAGTGGAAAAAAACAAAAAACATTCGAGTTTAAGAAATAGTGAAAGAACAAAACAAAGATTCGCCGTATAGTTGCGATATCTGTCGCTAAATATTTCTTTGATTTTAAGAATAATAAATCGATTATGACATCTTCTCAGGAAAAACCCGGATATGGTTTTCCCTGAATCGATGGCGTCGTAACGTATTAGGTTCGAACTCCAATACCTGAGCAGATGGTATAATCTTTTTTAAAATACGCGCTCCCCGTGCTGTCAAATCCTTTATTTGAAGTTCTATTGAATGCATTTGAGTGCATTTGCGGACTAAGCCTGGAGCCGATATTGCTCTTATCCCCAGAAAGTAATATTATTTATTTTAAGACTTAGCAAGCGAGAAGTTATTTTTGGGGAAAAGCTAACTGAGTTATGGGTTTGGGCTCCGGAAAATTGGTTTGTCGTTCAAAACCCGCTCCCCTTATCTTTTGGTATGGGGGCTCGGATGTGTCGCCCTGCGGAAATAGATCGAGGGATCGAGCCTGTGGGGCGCCGTCTTCTCCCGAAGAAGCGGTCGAGAGGACCAAAAGCATCATCCAACACCTTCCCTCCATCCCTTAAAGCAAGCATGAGTTGGAAACGCTTTTCCTCCCCTCTTCCCGTCCTTTGAGAGAAGAGAGAAGTCAGAGGTTGGCGAAGGTTGTCTCAAGCGGGGGTGAAGCCTATCTTTTCCTGCTCCATCCCCTCTGGCAAAGCGTAAGGAAAGAAGGAGGCGGTGGCGAGAACGAAAAGGAATCTATCTAAAAAACCTGCATATGCCCCTTTTTATCTTAAAAGATCCGCACCTGAAAAAAACCTTATCTCCCCCTATCTATCCCCATAAAAGAGAAGGGTAAAGGAAAGGAGAAGGCGATGGCAAGAACGAAAAGGCCCCTATCTAAAAAGATTCGCCCATACCCCTTTTATCTGAATAAACCCCCACCCATAAAGGACCATATCCGTCATTATCTATCCACATAAAAGAATTGGGGTAAAAGGAAAGGAGGAATCGATGGCAAGACTTAAAGAGAATCTATCCAAAAAAGACCAGCGCATGCCCTTTTATCTGAATAAACCCCCATCCAAAAGGACCATATCTTTAATTATCTATCAACATAAAAGAAAGGGATAAAGGAGAGGAGGAGGAGGAGATGAAAAGATTGAAAAAGAATCTATCCAAAAAGGCCTGCTCATACCCCTTTTATCTGAAGAAACCACTTTTGTTCCTGGTCATCTTGTCCATCTTATCCCTTCTTGCCTTGGGAGGATTCTCTTCCCCTCCCCCCGCTCTGGCGCAGGGGGGAGGAACCTACAAGTGGGAGTGGCAGAACCCCCTGCCCCAGGGAAACCATCTCCGGGGAGTCTCCGCTCTGGATCCCACTCACGTCTGGGCGGTGGGGGATGTCGGCACCATTCTCTTCTACGACGGATCATCCTGGAGCCCCCAGTCAAGCGGGACCGGAAACAATCTCTGGGGCGTCTCCGCCCTGGATTCCACCCACGTCTGGGTGGTGGGGGATGAC
>JACVIX010000107.1 GCA_015711725.1 Candidatus Geothermincola primus
GTCACCGGACCGGGCAACCGGCCGCTCAAGTCCCTCTCCGATATGCTCAAGGGAAAGCAGGGAAGGTTCAGGCAGAATTTGCTGGGCAAGAGGGTGGATTATTCTGGTCGCTCAGTGATTGTAGTGGGACCTGAGCTCAAATTGCATCAGTGCGGCCTTCCCAAGCAAATGGCTCTGGAGTTGTTCAAGCCCTTCGTGATGAAAAGGCTGGTTGACCGGGGATTCGCGCAGAACATCAAGAGCGCCAAGCGTATGGTGGAGAGACAACGGGCGGAAGTTTGGGATGTTCTGGAAGAGGTGATTACCGAGCATCCAGTGTTACTCAACCGCGCTCCCACTCTGCATCGCCTGGGGATACAAGCCTTCGAGCCGGTTCTGGTGGAGGGCAAAGCCATTCAGATTCACCCTTTGGTTTGTACCGCTTTCAACGCCGACTTCGATGGTGACCAGATGGCGGTGCATCTCCCTCTCTCCGCGGAAGCCCAAGCGGAGGCTCGCATCCTTATGCTTTCGGCTCACAATATCCTATCGCCAGCCCACGGGCGTCCCATCACCACGCCCACCCAGGACATGGTGTTGGGGGCCAATTATCTAACCGTTGTGAAGGAAGGCGAGAAGGGAGAGGGTAAATATTTCCATTCTCCAGAGGAGGCTATGATGGCCTATGACTATGGGGATATCGAGCTGCACGCCCCCATCAAGGTTAAAATAAAGGAGAAAGGAAGACCCTCTAAACTGCTGGAAACCACCGTGGGCAGGGTTATTTTCAACCATGCCCTTCCCGACGATTACCCCTTCGTGAACGAGGAAGTGAGCAAATCCCTTCTCTCCAAGATCGTCACCGAATGCGCGGAACGCTATGATACGATCAAGATAGCGGAGGTCCTCGACGCCATCAAGGAAATAACCTTTCACTTTTCCACTAGAGCCGGCGTGACCATCTCCGTGCAAGATATCACAGTACCACCAGACAAAGACAAAATCCTGGAAGAACCGGAGTCCGACGTCTTAAAGATAGAAGAAGATTATAAACGGGGACTGATCACCGATGAGGAACGCCATCAGCAGGTGGTAGAATTGTGGACCAGGGCCACCGACGATGTCACGGAGGCTATGGAGAAAGCCTTCGATCCTTTCAATCCCATATACATGATGGCCAGTTCAGGAGCCCGTGGAAACATCAAGCAGATAAGACAGCTTGCTGGCATGCGAGGTTTGGTGGCCAACCCCAAAGGGGACATTATCGACCGTCCCATCAAGTCGAACTTCCGTGAGGGTCTTACCGTTCTCGAGTATTTTATCTCTACCCATGGAGCTCGCAAAGGACTGGCAGATACCGCTCTGCGTACCGCCGACTCCGGGTATCTCACTCGCCGGCTGGTGGACGTGGCTCAGGATGTGATCGTCCGCGAATTTGATTGCGGAACCGACAAAGGCATTCCCTTGAAGGTCCTGGACGACCAAGGGGAACCCAATCCCTCTCTTAACGCCAGGGTGTCGCTTGGGAATGTGAAGGACCCCAAGAGCGGCGAGATCATTGTGGGAAAGAACCAGGAGATCGACGAAAGCGTGATAAAAAAACTCGTCAAAGCGAAGATCGAGCAAGTAATGGTCCGCTCGGTGATGACCTGCGAATCTCGTTATGGAGTATGCTCGCTCTGTTACGGGCGCATGCTGGCTACTGGGAAGCTGGTGGAAATAGGGGAAGCGGTGGGAATAATCGCCGCCCAATCCATCGGGGAACCGGGGACCCAGCTCACCATGCGCACCTTCCACACCGGGGGGGTGGCTGGAGAGGATATCACCCATGGTCTCCCTCGAGTGGTTGAGCTCTTCGAGGCACGTAAACCCAAGGGCCAAGCGGTAATCTCGGAGATCTCCGGAAAGGTGGAGATAGAGGAGACTGAGAAAGCCCGCATCATCCATGTCAGATCGAAGGGTAAGGATGTCAAGGAAAAGTCCTATCAGGTTCCTAGAAGAGCCCGCTTAAAGGTGAGGGATGGCCAGGAAGTACAAGCGGGTGACCAGCTTACCGAGGGGTCTATCAATCCCCATGATATCCTGCGAATAAAGGGAGCTCAGGATGTACAACTGTATTTGGTGCGTGAAGTTCAGGAGGTATACAAATCCCAAGGAGTAGATATCCATGATAAGCATATCGAGCTGATCGTGCGCCAGATGATGAAGCGCGTGAATATTGTGGAGCAAGGAGACACGGATTTGCTCCCGGGGCAACTGGTGGACGTTAAATATTTTCAGGATGTAAATGAAGAAGTGATCGCCAGAGGCGGGGAGCCAGCCACTGCCCGCCAGGTGCTCCTGGGCATCACCAAGGCTTCCCTGGCAACGGACTCCTTTTTATCTGCGGCTTCATTTCAGGAGACCACCCGTGTGCTGACTGACGCGGCCATATCCAACCGGGTGGATGACCTCCTGGGGCTAAAAGAGAACGTGATCATCGGGAAGCTAATCCCCGCGGGCACAGGAATGAGACGTTATCGTAACATTAAAGTCAAAGCCAAGCATGCGGGTATCAGCCTGATAGAGGAAGTGGAAGCCCTGAAGATGGCGGGGACGCAAGAAAGCGAAGAGGTAGCGGAGCCCCCCGGGGAGGAAGAAAAAGCCTGAGTCCCATTAAAGCCTGAACTCTCGAAGCCCAACTCCGGCTTGAAGCGCGGATTTGGGACGTTGACACTTAAGGCGCGTGGTGGTAGACTATGCACTTGGTGCCAAAAGCGGATTGGTGAGAAAATTTCTGTTTACAGGAGGTAAAAATTGCCAACCATCAATCAATTGGTGAGAAAAGGTCGAGAGCAGAAAAGGAAGCGAGATAAGACTCCGGCGCTGCAGGGGTCCCCTCAGCGTAGAGGAGTATGCACTCAGGTGAAGACCACCACTCCCAAGAAGCCCAATTCCGCCCTGAGAAAGATAGCCAGAGTCCGCCTGACCAATGGGGTAGAAATAACCGCCTATATACCTGGCATTGGCCACAATCTTCAAGAGCACAGCATCGTTCTGGTGAGGGGGGGCAGGGTTAAAGACTTACCTGGGGTGCGTTACAAGGTGATTCGCAGCGCCCTCGACGCGATGGGCGTGGCCGACCGCAAGAAGGCCAGGTCGAAATATGGATCGAAAAAGATGGCGGGGTAGCCCGTGGAAGTCGTGAGGATGGGAAAGAGAGAAGAGAAAGGCTGGAAGAGAGTTGGCAAGAAAGGGACCGTCACCCAAGCGTGAACTAGAGCCCGACCCCGTATACAATAGCGTGCTGGTCACCCAACTTATAAATAAAGTGCTTATGCGGGGAGAGAAGGGTAAAGCGGAAAAAATTGTTTATGGAGCCCTCCAGATTATAGAGAGGAAGACCGGAAACGATCCTCTAGCTGTGTTGAGGAGAGCGGTGGAGAACGTACGCCCCTTGCTGGAGGTGAGATCCCGCAGGGTAGGCGGAGCCAGTTACCAAGTGCCCGTAGAGGTCCCCCCCAGGAGAAGCACCACGCTTTCCATCCGGTGGATCGTCAACTTCGCTCGTCAACGGAACGAAAAGACTATGGCGGATCGCCTGGCTAACGAGTTGCTAGATGCTGCCAACGGGGTGGGCGCTTCTATCAAGAAAAGAGACGATCTACATAAAATGGCCGAGGCAAACAAAGCCTTTGCCCATTATCGGTGGTAGTAAATGAAGACAGCTGCTTTGAGGGAAATGGATAGAAAGAAACAGGAGAGATTCCCGTTAGAATTGACGAGGAATATCGGCATCATCTCTCATATCGATGCCGGAAAAACCACCACCACGGAGAGAATTCTTTTTTATACCGGCAAGACTTATAAGATGGGCGAGGTGCATGAGGGTTCGGCGGTTATGGACTGGATGATCCAGGAACAGGAGCGTGGAATCACCATCACCAGCGCGGCGACTACCTGTTTCTGGGGAGGCCATAAGATAAATATTATAGATACGCCAGGACACGTGGACTTCACTGTAGAGGTAGAACGTTCCCTGCGGGTTTTGGACGGAGCCATAGCCATTCTGGACGCGGTGGCTGGGGTGGAGCCCCAGACGGAGACGGTATGGAGACAGGCAAACAAATATAAGGTCCCCCGGATATGTTACGTGAACAAAATGGACAGGTTAGGGGCGGACTTCTTCAGGTGCCTGGACATGATCGAAAACAAATTGGAAGCTCAACCGGTGGCACTTCAACTTCCTTTAGGCAGGGAAGAGAACTTTCAAGGATGCATAGACCTGGTGGAGATGAAGGCCATTAGATATACCGACGAACTGGGCACCTCCTGGGTTTATGAGGAGATACCCCGTGAATTTGTGGAGAGCGCCGATTTTTATCGCAAATCCATGTTGGAGACCTGCGCAGTTTATGATGATGAGCTGATGGAGAGATATCTCGACGGAGAGGATATTCCTCCGGAACTATTGCGACGGGCTTTACGAATGGGGACCCTGAAAACCGAGATAACCCCCGTTTTCTGCGGGGCTTCGTTTAAGAACAAGGGCGTGCAGCCTCTTATCGACGGGGTGATCCATTACCTACCTTCCCCTCTGGACATCCCCCCGGTTCAAGGGATACATCCCACCACGGGGAAGACGGAGGAAAGGACTGCGTCAGATCGCTCACCTTTCTGCGCTTTGGCCTTCAAGATCATGTCCGATCCCTATGTGGGCAAACTTACCTATCTAAGGGTCTATTCGGGCACCTTGAAGGCAGGGGCGGTGACCTTGAACAGCACCAGAAAGACCAGGGAACGGATCAACCGTTTCCTGCAGATGCATGCCAATCATCGGGAGGAAAGGAGCGTGGTGTACGCGGGTGACATCATCGCGGCGGTCGGTTTGAAGGATGTTTATACGGGAGACACCCTTTGCGCGGAGAACGCCCCTATCCTTCTGGAATCCATGGCCTTCCCTGAACCGGTAATTTTTATTGCCATAGAGCCTAAGACCAAAGCCGACCAGGAAAAACTGAGCGATTCGCTGCGGCGCATATCCGAGGAGGACCCCACCTTTCACGTCAAACAGGATGCCGAGACCGGGCAGACGGTGATTTCGGGAATGGGGGAATTACACCTGGAGATAATAGTCGATCGCTTGTTGAGGGAATTCGGGGTGGGGGCCACCGTGGGCAGGCCTCAGGTTTCCTATCGAGAGACCATCAGAGAGCCGGCGAGAAACGTGCATGGTAAGTTCATACGCCAATCCGGGGGCAGGGGTCAATATGGACATGTGATACTGGACGTGGAACCCCTGGGGAGAGGAGAGGGGTTTATCTTCGAGAACCGCTCCACCGGGGGGGTCATTCCCAAGGAATTTATCCCCGCTATAGAGGAAGGCATTCGCGACGCTATGGAGTACGGCGTGTTAGCCGGTTTCAGCACCGTTGACGTGAAGGCTATCCTAAAAGGTGGATCCTATCACGAAGTGGATTCCTCTGATCTTGCCTTCAGAATCGCAGCCTCCATGGCTTTTCAAGAAGGCCTGAAGAAAGCCCGCCCCGTTCTGCTGGAGCCCATCATGAAAGTGGAGATCTCTCTTACCGATGAATATTTGGGGGAAGTGCTAGCCGACGTGAATGCCAGAAGGGGTAAGGTGGAGGGAATCGAGACTGTGGGGAATCTTATCAATGTGGATTCCAGGATACCCCTGGGGGAGATGTTCGGATATGCAACCGATCTGAGGTCCCTCACCCAGGGCAGGGCCACTTATCATATGGAATTTTCCCACTATAGCGAGATGCCCGTTCATCTCGCCGCAGAGGTGATTAAGAAGATAAAGGGGGAATATCAAGGGGAGATTTATGAAGAATCTTTTTAGATGTTTAAAGAAAAAAACCTATTGCTTTGAGGAAGCAAGCTGTTTAAAATAGTGAAGTTGTGTCTGGAACCAGTAGGAATCGATCGATTGATCATAAATGATGTATAAAGAGGAGGGTCAAAATGGCCAAGAAGAAATTTGAGAGGACCAAACCCCATGTGAACGTGGGAACCATCGGCCACGTGGATCATGGCAAGACCACCCTTACTTCCGCCATCACCATGTGCCTGCATAACCAGGGCGAGGACGTGGAAGTGCGCTCCTTCGACTCCATAGACAACGCCCCGGAGGAGAAGGAACGCGGCATCACCATCGCCATCGCCCATGTGGAGTACCAGACCAAGAACCGCCACTACGCCCATGTGGACTGCCCCGGACACGCCGACTACATCAAGAACATGATCACCGGCGCCGCCCAGATGGACGGGGCCATCCTGGTGGTCTCGGCCGCCGACGGCCCCATGCCCCAGACCCGGGAGCACATACTTTTGGCCCGCCAGGTGGAGGTCCCCGCCATGGTGGTCTACCTAAACAAGACCGACATGGTGGACGATCCCGAGCTCTTGGAGCTGGTGGAGGTGGAGGTGAGGGAGCTCCTCTCCGAGTACGAGTTCCCCGGTGACGAGGTACCGGTGATCGCCGGATCCGCCTTGAAAGCCATGCAGTGTGGATGCGGCAATCGGGAGTGCGAGGCCTGCTCCTCAGTCATGGAGCTCATGGACGCGGTGGACTCCTACATCCCCACCCCCATGCGGGACGTGGACAAGCCCTTCCTCCTCTCCGTGGAGGACGTCTTCTCCATCACCGGAAGGGGCACGGTGGCCACCGGCAGGATCGAGCGGGGGCGCATCCGCACCGGCGAGGAGGTGGAGATCGTGGGCATCCACCCCACCCGCAAGACCGTGGTCACCGGGGTGGAGATGTTCCGCAAGATCCTAGACGAGGGAGTGGCCGGGGACAACGTGGGCCTGCTGCTGCGGGGCATCGGGCGCAAGGAGGTGGAGCGCGGCCAGGTGGTGGTCAAGCCCGGCTCCATCACCCCCCATACCCACTTCCGCGCCCAGGTATATGTTCTCTCCAAGGAGGAGGGAGGAAGACATACCCCCTTCTTCTCCGGGTACCGGCCCCAGTTCTACTTCCGCACCACCGACGTCACCGGCACCATCAAGCTCCCCGAGGGGGTGGAGATGGTCATGCCTGGGGACAACACCGAGATGGAGGTGGAGCTTCTGGTCCCCATAGCCATGGAGGAGGGCCTGCGCTTCGCCATCCGCGAGGGGGGCCGCACCGTAGGAGCCGGAAGGGTGATCAAGGTCATCAAGTAAGGCACAAATAGGGAAATCATGTTTCGGAGATAAGGGGGCGGGATAATCCCGCCCCCGCTAATTTACGTTTGACGGGGCGTTTGAACGAGGAAGAGATGGGAGGTCCGAAGTTTTCTACGGCGGAAAACTATGAGGGCGGAAAAGATGTTCTGAGAATTTCCAATAATTTTTTTAGAAACGATGCAGTTGACAGCGCATCGAGGCCGGTGATAGTTTAGAGATTTGGTGCCGTTGTGAGAAGAAAAGGATAGAAGAGGAAAGAAAATGAGGGTCCTGGTTACTCTAGCTTGCACGGAGTGCAAGAGGAGAAATTATTCTACCAAGAAGAATAAGAGAAACGACCCGGACAGGATCGAGTTGAAAAAATACTGTCCCTGGTGTCGAACCCATACTTTGCACCGAGAAACCCGCTGAGCTATAATAAGTTTACGAAATCTGGCGGAGGGCCAACTTGAGGCCTGGTTGAAACGGGAAAGCGGGAATTTAAAACTTAATATAAGCGCAATATAGGCCTGTAGCTCCAATGGTAGAGCGCCGGTCTCCAAAACCGGAAGTTGGGGGTTCGAGTCCCTCCAGGCCTGCCATTTTATATAAGAGGGAGATTAATATTGCCCAGTAGAGAGATACGTCGTATGCAGGAGAGGCTGGGCCTGGAGAAGAAGCGGGCCCAAGCGAAAAAGGCCACGGCGGGAAAGAAGGGAGGCCCTAAAAAAAAGAGAATCACCGTAAGGCAGTTCTTAACGGAGGTGAGGGCCGAACTGAAGAAAGTAACCTGGCCCACCCGAGAGGAAGTGACCTCTTATACGGTGGTGGTGTTGATTACTGTTACTCTGCTGGGTAGCCTCATCTATCTAGCTGACTATATCTTCACCAACCTGGTGAAAGTGTTGATATTGAGGTGAGATATGGATATGGAAGAAGCGGAAGTCCGCCACGATAGGGAATATACTGAGGCGAAAGGGAATTGGTTCGTCATCCATACCTATGCGGGATACGAGAACAAGGTGAAGACTAACTTGGAGAACCGCATCAACTCTATGGATATGAAGGATAAGATCTTCAAAGTGATCGTGCCCATGGAAGATGTGATCGAGATCAAAGCTGGAAAAAAGGAAGTTGTGCAGAAAAAGCTTCTGCCCGGTTATATATTGGTAAACATGCACTTGGATGATGACAGTTGGTATGTGGTCAGGAATACCCCTGGGGTCACCGGTTTTGTGGGATCGGGAGCGAAGCCCACGCCTCTCTCAAGACAAGAAGTGGAGCGGCTTATCTATAAACCGGCGACGGAAAAACCAAGACCCACCACGGAGTACCAAGAGGGGCAGAGCGTGAGGGTCTCCTCAGGACCCTTTGCCGATCTAACCGGGACCATCGCGGAGATAAATATTGATCAGAGCAAACTTAAGGTTATGGTCTCCATCTTCGGAAGGGAGACCCCGGTGGAACTTGGTTTCGACCAGGTTACCAAATTGTAGAAAATATTGAAAGAAGGAAGGAAGAGATGGCCAAGAAAATATTAGCCAAGATTAAGCTGCAGATACCCGCAGGACAAGCCACTCCCTCTCCACCGGTAGGTCCTGCTTTGGGACAACATGGGGTGAATATCATGGCGTTCTGCAGTGCGTATAACGCCAAGACCAAGAATCAGGAAGGCACCATTATCCCCGTGGAGATTACCATATATGAAGACCGCAGTTTTTCCTTTATCACTAAAACTCCCCCCGCGGCGGTGTTGTTGAAACAAAAGGCAGGGATCGAAAAGGGATCTAAGGAGCCCAATCGCGATAAGGTGGCTAAGTTAACCGGGGAGCAGATTCGCGAGATAGCTCAGCAGAAGATGCAGGATCTCAACACGGACGATCTGGAGGCAGCTAAGAGAATCATCGAGGGTACCGCCCGCAGCATGGGGATTTTGGTAACTGATTAATTTCCCAGGGCGGGTTCCTATATTTTAGAAGTGGGAGGGCGCAGCCCGAAATTACCACAGGAGGAAAAGGATGAAAAAGAGAAGCAAAAGATACGTTGAAGCGGCGAGCAAAGTTGATAAGGAGAAATATTACACTCCCCTGGAAGCCATCAGGCTGATAAAAGAGCTCTCCACCGCTAAATTCGACGAGACGGTGGAGGTAGCCATGAAGCTGGGGGTGGATCCAAGGAAAGCGGACCAGATGGTGAGGGGGACGGTGAGCCTTCCCCATGGCACTGGAAAAGAGGTGCGTGTTCTGGTCTTCGCCCAGGGAGATAAAGCCCGGGAGGCCGAAGAGGCGGGTGCCGATTATGTGGGTGGTCCGGAATTGGCGGAGAAGGTGCAGAGCGGATGGTTCGAGTTCGACGCGGCTGTGGCTACCCCGGATATGATGAGCACCGTAGGTAAGTTGGGGAAACTTCTGGGGCCCAGGGGACTGATGCCCAATCCCAAAACCGGCACGGTCACCTTTGACGTGGGTAAAGCGGTAAAGGATATCAAGGGGGGTAAGATCGAGTATCGGGTGGATCGTCAGGCGAATCTCCATCTCCCCATCGGCAAGGCCTCCTTTGACGAGAAAGCTCTGGTGGAAAACTATGCCGCAGTTCTGGAGGAGATTATCCGGGCTAAGCCCGCTTCAGCCAAGGGCAAGTATATAAAGAGCGTGACCATCACCAGCTCCATGGGTCCAGGTATAAAGGTGGACCCCTCCATCACCCGTGATTTCTTCCTGGAGGAGCAAAGGGCGGGTTGACATCCCATTTAGATAACGGAAAAGTAGATTGTCCTGATGGGAAGGGAGACAATCATAGGGGAAACTCTTGAATTTGGCTGGTTATGGAAAATATCTATCCTCACATACTTGAAAGAGTTAAATTTACTTAAGACCACTTTTGAATTTGGCTGGTTATGGAATAATATTGGCCCATCAAAATTTTGTAGGTTGAATTTTATAGGTTGACATTGAGATAAAGCTCTGTTAATTTGATAAACTGTGTTCGAGCCTGAGAAGCGGGTGCCGGGAAAGGCTTAATGGAACGCCTGCGGAGGCTGGAGAGTGATGATCATGTGGCTCTCGCCGCTTCCGCGAGAGCCTTTTTCTTCCCGGCGATTGCCGGCGTGTTTGACCGGAAAGGAGGGATAGCATGCCCAGACCGGATAAAGTTGAAAAGGTCAAAGAGATAAGGAAATATTTCGATTCGGTGAACGCGGTGATCGTGACTGAATACCGTGGCCTTAACGTGAAAGACATGGCGGAATTGCGCAAGAGTCTACGGGAAAACGATGTGGAATACCGGGTGCTCAAAAATACGCTGGTGCGTATAGCTTTGCGGGACACCAAGAGCGAACCTGTGCTTGCCTTGGTGGAAGGCCCTATTGCGGTAGCTTTCGTGAGGGGGGATGTCTCCAAGGCGGCCCAGGCGCTGATAAGCTATTCCCGCGCGAAACCGGAGTTGAAGGTGAAGGGAGGGTTTATCGAGGGCAGGCTGGTGGAAGCGCCGGGGATAAGAACCATCGCTACTCTTCCGCCCCGCGAGGTGTTGCTGGCTCGCCTGGTGGGAACCATGAACATGCCGGTGAGCAATCTGGTTGGCGTATTGAGTGGGCCCTCCCGATCCCTGGTTCAGGTATTGAACGCTATAAGAGATAAGAAGGAAGAAGCAGCTTAAAAAGCCTGTTTTGGATGAATAGTGGAGGTGTAGAGATTGGCGGAGAAAAAGTTGACCATGGAGGAGATCATCGAGGCAATCGATAAGATGACCGTTCTGGAGCTCTCAGAGCTAGTCAAAGCTTTGGAGGAGAAGTACGGCGTTTCCGCGGCGCCCTTAGCCATGGCTCCCGTAGCCGGCGCGCCGATGGCGGCGGCTGAGGCGGAAGAAGGGGGCGAAGCCGAGGAGAAGACCGAGTTCGACGTGATTCTGCTTTCAGCTGGAGACAAAAGGATCGCGGTAATCAAAGAGGTGCGCGACATCACCGGCCTGGGGCTGAAGGAAGCTAAGGCTCTGGTGGACGAGGCTCCCAAGCCGGTAAAGGAAAAGATAAGCAAAGACGAGGCGGACAAGATCGCCGAACAGCTGAGGGACGCTGGGGCGCAGGTAGAGATTAAATAGACACCAAAATTAAAAATTCAGAGTCGCGATTGGCGCAGGAAACAACCGATTGCTC
>JACVIX010000108.1 GCA_015711725.1 Candidatus Geothermincola primus
ATCTTCTCGAAGCCGGCGCATTTTCCCGTGCAGACGCACATGATCAAGCCGGGCTTGTCCATCTCTTTAACCTCCATATTCTCCATCCCATCCATTATCTTTAACCGCTTTCCTTTCTGTATGACTAACCCGCGCCATCAACTCAAATCCTGCCCACTCATGAATATATATTCCATTCTCAGGTCTCCTCTAATTATCCCCGCTTTCCCTCATCCCTCTATTTATCTTCCTTTCTCCTCCTATCCTCTAATTTTCTCCTGTTGAACTCCAATCCCGGCAATCATTAATCAATTCCGGCAGTCTTTAATATTAACAAACAATTATTTGTAAAACTATGACATAAATCCTATTGCCAATTCCCGCCGTAACCTGGATCGCGCCATGCGAATCATCCCTCCAACCCCAGCGCCCCGACGATCTCCTCTAATCTCTTACGCTTCTCCTTTAACTCACTTTTAAATAAAGGACGGCAGTCCACCAATCGGTGTTTCTCCTGCAGCAACAGAAGGGCGAAGGCCAGGCAGCTGCGCTCTCCGCACTCCCCACAATTGGTCCCCGGCAACAGCCCATAAATATCCAGAGGTTTTATCTTTACCTTCCTCTGAAAAACCGGGGTTATCTCGTCGCGGTGCTCCCAACAGTAATTGATCCTCTCGGCCAACCAGGTTAAAGTTCTTTCAGCGTCAACGATATCATCAGCTTTGGCGACGGTGACCTTGCGGGGATAGACCGTCACTAGACGGATTCCCTTGGTGAAGGTGAGGGCGGGGCGGTCAGGTACGTAAGTAGCGTTAGCCAGAATGGCGTTGAGATAGGGCAGCAGGTCACCCACATCCATGGGTATGCGGGCGGTGATCCGAATCTTGGTCTCATCGGCGAAGCAGGGCTCCACGCTCTCTATCTCTATACGTTCCACCGGCAAAACCGTCAACCTTCTTTCTAAATCTCGGCTCCATTATGCTTGCTCAGGTAATAATCTTTACGTTCTGTAAATAAAATATCGCTTTGTCCCTACACCAGGGTCTCTCATCATGCCCACCGCTTGCTCCGGGCAAACTCAAATCCCTGCCTTCCAAGGATTTCTTCCGCTTCTCGGGCCACATCCGCCAAGCTCTCATTTCTTACCTCCAGCACCGGCATGTCCGCTCCCGCCGGCAGGCCTTCCCTCCACAGGAGGGAGGGCACGGGGATATATGCTTCAACCAAAACCAGCCTCAACACGGAAACGAGGGTTCTCAGTCGGGATTTGGTCATCTCTTCCGAATGCCACAACTCATCGTCGCACAATGGAAGGAGGTTCCCGCTAGCCAATGGTCCAGCGGGGTTGTCTCTCAAAAAGATAATCTCGTCCATGAGATCCTCTTCATTCATTTCCAAAGGAGCGCTCCTTCTTATCAAAAGCTGGCGGAGATGATAGGTCTCGAATAAATTTCCTATATCCCCTTTAAAATCACGCACGGAGGCTATAGTGACCATCTCCTCGCCAAGACTCTTTCCCAGGTCATGAGGAAAGTGGGGAAGAAAGCTTCCTCCATCCAGGATCAATAGGAGATAGACCATTTTTTGATCTCGCATCTCCAGGATAAGCGATTCCAATCTCTCTTCGGTGATTCTCTCCATAACCACCGCCACTAGAGGCGTCACTCTATTATCGCGCAAGCAGCGGGTTACCCTTCTCGCAGCCTCGCTTAAAACTTCCCAGCTTCCCTGCTTTGCAGATAAGAGCGCAGCGATATCGTTTCTATCCAGTCGTCTCCCCTCCGCTAGCTTGAAGAGGACTTCCGCTAATCCGGGGTGAGGGCGAGCGGTCTCCAGCAAATCAAATAAAGCTCCCCGAATCCGCCCCTCCCACCAGTTAAGATAGGAGAAAACCCCGCTCAGTTCCACGCCTTCCCTCTCCAGCAGGCTCCGAGCTTCTGATAGATCTTCTTCCTTCAGCGCGATGGCTGTGGAACAGACCTGACCCGCCTCAGGTGGGGCGGGAACTAAACGCAGGCGAAAGCCTGCCCGTTTGAGCAAGAATTCGCCCTTAAGCATATGATGGGTGGCGGGAAAGACTAGAGCCTGTTCCAAAATTAGGTATCCTTTAAACTATGCCGCCTCGATGGCCTCAGCCACTTCCTTAAGCTCTGGCATCTGCCCATAGACTACCAGCCGGCCATTGACGGCCACAGCGGGAAGGACGTTTCTCATAGAAAAGGCTATCCGCGAGGCGAACTCTTCCTCTCCAGCCTCCCTGAGATATGCCGCCAGCAACTTTAGGCTTTCGGTGACTCCGCTTTCATCCACCATGTCATGGCGGACTATCTCAGCCTGGGGAAAATCTTTCGCCAGCTCGTCCATTATCATATCTAGGCGGGTGATCTTCTCCATGTCCCTTATAAACGCCGCTCCCGTGCAGGCGCAGGCGGGCGCAGGCACGAAGAACTCCACCTTCACACTTTTCTTGGCCATCCATGCACCCCTCCTCTCGCATTCTTTTCGTTTTTTTCAACTTCCCACTGTTTCCTTCCAATGCTATTTCATATCCTTACGCCAGCTCGTATTCCGCGATTGAGTTAAATTCGCGCAACAAGTTGTTCGCGGCGCTATTCTCCGCTTATCACTCATCCAAGTTGGTGGTGATCATTTATGTTCCAACTTCCGGCGCCATCTCCTCCGAATCACGAGAAACGGTCCCCACGAGCTCATCCTTTCTGAACCAATGCTGGGTCTTAAGGCAGATCTTTACCAGCAGTAGCATCACCGGAACCTCGATGAGCACCCCCACCACAGTGGCCAGAGCCGCTCCCGAGGCTATTCCGTAGAGCACCGTGGCGGTGGCAATGGCTACCTCGAAGTGGTTGGAGGCGCCGATCATGGACGCAGGAGCGGCGTCTATGTATCTCAACTTTATCAACTTTGCCAGCCCGTAGCCGATCCAGAAGATCAGGTTGGTCTGGATGAAAAGGGGAATGGCGATATAGACGATGGACATGGGCTGATCGATGATGAGCTGTCCTTTCAGGCTGAAGAGAATGATCAGGGTGACCAGCAGGGCGATGATGGTCACCGGCGTGAGATAATGGATGAACTTCTCCTGGAACCATTCCATTCCCTTGCGCTTAAGAATCCATTTTCTTGAGAAATACCCGGCGATAAGCGGAAGAGCCACGTATATTCCCACCGATAGCACGATGGTCAGCCAGGGCACTGGCATGGCGTTTACCCCCAGGAGCCATCCCCCCAAGGGGGCGTAAAGAACCAGCATGGTGAGCGAGTTGATGGCCACCATCACCAGGGTAAGGCCGTCGTTACCCTTGGCCAGGTAACCCCATACCAGCACCATGGCGGTGCAGGGGGCGATGCCCAGCAGTATACACCCGGAGATATAGGAGCGATAGAGCTCCGGGCGCATAACCCCGTCCACCAGGATTCCGCCAGCCTCCGGTACGTAATGGGTGCCCAAGTCCGCCCCGGGAATCCATCGCTTGAAGACGAAAGCCAGGAAGAAGGTGGCGATGGCCACCATGGTGAAGGGCTTGATGCACCAGTTGACGAAGAGGGTGAGCAGCACCGGTTTGGGGGTCTTTCCCGCTTTGATCACCTCGGCGAAGTCTATCTTCACCATAATGGGATACATCATGAAAAAGAGGCAGATAGCTATAGGGATAGAAACTTCAGCTACCGAGATTTTATCCAGTGCGGGGCCCATAGAAGGAATGAGCTTGCCCAGTCCTATCCCCACCCCAATGCAGATGAAGACCCACAGGGTGAGATACTTCTCAAAGAAGCCTAGCTTGCGCGCCGTCTGCGGCTCCGGATAAACCGTGCTGGAGGTTTCGCCATTCGCTCCAGGATTTTCCTTTGCGACGCTTTCTTCCTTCGTTTCCTTTTTCCCCACCTTCTTTCTCATTTCGATCTCTCCTCTCCATCCCGTATTATCGATCCTCTCACTTATTCAGCATTGGGCCCTTTCGGAATAAATCTCCTGCAACTTCTGAGTTCCCAGTATCTCCTTGAAGATATGGTTAAGCCAGTGGATGGATTCCGGGACCAGGCGATAGTAGGACCAGGTGCCCTCCCGGCGCGCCTCCACCAGACCCGCCTCCTTGAGCACGTGGAGGTGGTGGGAAGCCAGGGGTTGAGATATACGCAGCTGTTCCTCCACATCGCAGACGCACTTTTCCCCCTGGAAAAGCAGACAGATTATCTTTAGCCTGTTGTTATCGCTCAACACCTTGAAAATAGCGGTAAGCTCCTCGATATCCTTCTTACTCACACACTCGGCAATTTCTTTCTTGTCCTTATCGCCCATCCCGCAATAATACCTCAATTCCACTCATCGCCATACTCGATACTCAAGTCCTCCGGAATCACATCTCCTGTATGCATTAAACATTAATCCATCTGTGGAAGATATCAATAAATCACTATTTATATAAACCATTATTAATATAATAGCTACTCTTGTCGGCTGTCAATAGAAAGGATATAGTTGTTTCCGAAACGGTCTCATATCACGGTCTCACCTCATGTATACGAATAAAAACAACCTCCAGCAGAAGGTATACAACAAAGATCCATGTAATTTTCCGAAAATTAGAAAGCCCATCAAAACTTGAAAGGATATTTTTTTCTCTTTCTTGATAGGGAAATTCCGGGATAGGAATTTTCAGGGTAGATCCATCAACCAATATAAATTTACATCATTATAATATACATTCTGTTATGTTTAATGAAATGATTGATTATCGATTATTCGCGGCTAGTCCCGTTCTGGATTCAATTCCTTTGAACAATGTTACAGAAAAGAGAAGTGCCGCTCGCTGTTTCTCATTTGGTATTTCCCCATATGATAAAGTCTGAGTTTGGCTGCCTGAGTGTGCGATAAGGACTCAGATGGTTTAAATGTACGAACGCTGGATTTGCCTCATCTGCCTACTCCCCAAAAGTGTAACCCGATATCAGTATCCCACGTTTATCCCACCTCTATAACAGTTGATACATTGTTTTCATCGCAGGAAGGGTACCTTCCGCCGAATGTCGCGTGTCAATCCAACCAACCTGGTTGTTTTCATCAGGGCGCGGAAGAGCCTGCTGTCATCGCGGGGTAGAATGCCGGCGGCTTGCGTGGCTTCGAAGATATCGTATAAGGTTTCCCCCTCATACATCCGCCTCTCTTTGTTAAAGTGGTAGCGGTCCACGCCCACGCATTGTACGAAGACCCCTGTGCCATAGAGGGTGGGTGCGGTCTCGTCGTAGGGGTAGAGGCGCAAGGGCCCATCCCAATGTCCGCTGCCCAAGTAGCGCACCACGATGCGCACCTCCTCATCGGGAGTGAGATCGAGATAGACCTGCCCGGGAAGCGGATCATAACGCCAGTCGGGGATGGCGTCGAAGAAGGCGAAGTTGTATTTTATGAATTCGTCCAATCCCACTATGGTCCTTCCGAAAGTGGAGACGTCCCGGTAGCGGAGATCCGGCTCATAGAGCTCGCGGTTGAGTGACATATCCCGTGTCAGCCAGCTCCACCAGTATTTCTTAGCCCACTCTAGAGTCCAGCCCACGTCGATGCCATGTTCCGCATAATACTCGATCTTGCGCTCGTAGTCCTGGAACCACTGTCTGGTCATGGCGTTGAGCTCGGGCTCGGTGAGCACTCGAATCTTTCCGCCCCCGCGGTTGCCGGGTAGGTACTCCGGCAACGGCTGCCGCAACCTGGGCATGGCAAGAGCCTTCTCGAACTTCTCCTCATCGAACATAGCGCACCCCCTTTTTATCAAAACGCAGAAAGCCATCCAATCGATTAGAGATGATTTCTCCTCCCTAGACTTCGTTCTCGTTTAATATAGCGCACCTTATTTCGTCAAGACGACAGAGGCCATCCAATCGATTAGAGATGATTTCTCCTACCTAGACTTCGTTACACTTTCCCATTTTACAACAATTGATTCATGCCCTTGAAAATCTCTAATTATAAGCGCTATTTGGTTTATTCCGTTTTCACATTATATGAACCCGAGGCTTAAACTTACGCGATGTAAATATATGATAGCGGCGTTCCCACATTCTTGATAAGGTCAGTAACCGCTCTCGCTCTTATCTTACGCAGTGTAAGCATGAGATAGCAGCGTTGTTTTTTTACGATTCTTGATAAGGTCAGTAACTGCTCTCGTATTATTTTACGCGGTGTAAGCATGAGACATCGACTTTGCGGCTACGATTCTATTAAACAATCACATATAACAGCGTTGGCAGACGAATTCTTAAACGAAGAATGGATTCTTAAGAATTTAATCTCGTCGCTTACTGGTGGTTTTTTTAGGATTCCTCCGCTTCCGCGATGTTGTAGCCATCCGGCTCCTGTATCACCCATGTTCTGCGGTGTATACCCGTCCGGCTTCTGTCTCACTCTTATTCCGCGGTATATACCCATCCGGCTCCTTTATCTCTCATGTAAGCTAAAGGGTTGAGTTTGGCTTCATGAGGTGAGACACTCTCTCTGAGCCTCGATGACCTCCAGGGATTCCCAGGGATTCGATTTCCACGTAAAAGGTTGAATTTGGCATTAGGAGAAGAGGCGCTCCCGCGCGAATCTGCCCAATTCACCCAAAGCCTCCCTGCTCTCCGGAACTATGGGAGAGAAGAACTGCCAGACGTGGAACATCCCCTCGCGTACCTCCAGCTCCACCTCCACTCCACCCTCCTTCGCCCGCTGGGCAAGGCGCCTGGCGTCGTCCAGCAATACCTCGCATGTGCCCACTTGTATGAGCATGGGGGGCAGGCCTTTTAGATCGGCGTGAATAGGCGAGGCGAGGGGGTCCCTGGGGTCCCTTCCCCCCAGGTAGAGACGGGCGTAATCCTTCAACATCTTATAGGTCAACATGGGGTCTTTCCGCCCCACGGTATTCAAGCTCTCCCCCACCACCTCCAAGTCGGTCCAGGGGGAGAGCAGCAAAGCCGCCGCGGGAAGAGGGTCGCCTGAGTCGCGCAGAGAGAGCATGGCGGCGACGCAAAGGCCTCCTCCAGCGGAATCCCCGGCGATGACTATCTTTTCGGGGGCATATCCCTGCGAGAGAAGCCAGCGAAAAGAGATGGCGGCGTCCTCCACCGCGGCGGGGAACTTGTTCTCGGGAGCCAGGCGGTAATCGACGATGAGCCCCCGGCACCCTATTGCGGCGGCGATTTGGGAGGCCAATTCACGGTGGCTGGCTATGGAGCCGATTACGTAGCCGCCTCCATGCAAGTAGAGCAGCGCCTGGTCTTTGGCGGCATTCTCAGGAATCAGCCATTCGGCGGGAATGCCGGAGACGTTTTCCGGCTTGCTCCGCACCCCCGGGACTTTCCTAGCTAAGCGCGGCACCACCTGATTGAACAGAAACCTCCGATATCCAACCGGGCTGTACCCATAAAGCGTGAGCAGCGAATTGAAGCGAACCAGGGCTTTAGCCACATGAAACTGAAAGCTAGGCATCAAGCCACCTCCCCTCCTTGAATCATCAAAAAGCTTAAAAACAAAATTCTTTAAAAATCACTGACTTACCTATTATCCCATAATTATTCCATAATTATTCCACCGACTTATTTCCAACTTATATCGATCGCTATTTAGTAACATAATGTTCAGGAAAGATATACTAGCGAAGAATCAGGCAGACTCAGTTAGTCGCCTTTCCCGGAGCAGAAACACAATTCGCAGAAAGACATGCCCGGTGTATCCCGAGGCAAGAGCTTCGGATGGCATATGAAAACTCCTTCTGAGACCAGGACTCATCCTAACAAGGATCAGGCCTCCTCCTCGGTGATCCTTGGAATTAGGGAGTATGCTTGTATGGGGGTAAAAGATCCGCAGCGGTCTCACAGGAGCCCCCGCATATTTGATGCCTCAGTAGGAGATGAGGAGGATAAGTTCCCCACACCCACCCATGCCCTCCTCCTTCCGGGGGGGAGAGTGGATAGAGCTCAGAGGAGAGGACAAGGGGACGGAGGTTCTCAACGAGTCTTAGGAGGTGAAGATCATTCTCTCCTAGAAGCCGTTTCCCTGGTCTAATGGATATTCCGAGAGGTACATCTTTTTCTCCAGAGCCATGAGGCTCTGTATGATAGCCTTTTCGACGCTGTACCGTTTCAGTGGGCGCTTTCCGGGTTGAAAATGGTTTAAAGACCAGCTTTTTCTCTGCTTGAACCTTTCTCTTACCTTTGCGACCATTTCCTTGAGGAATGTTTATCGCGTCTAAACTTAGCTTTCCTCCCTTCTTCTGTGTTCTATTGAGAGGAAGGCTATTTATATCACCTTAATGAGTACAGACACAAATTTTTATGCGCTCCCATGACCTGCCTACGTAAGAATTACGGCAGCCTTTCGGGTAGATTCTTTATGGAGGCAAAGGTTTATGTTTAACTGTTGTCTGATACATCTGAAATATAAATTGAATTAATATTATTTATTAAGTTATATTATATTGGCTAATAGGTGGGAATCTGGTGGGAAAACCGAGGAAGGAGATGATCATGGAGTTAAGTGAGGAGATGCAGAAGGCGATCGATTCCCTCATGGAACTGCCCGGCTACATCTGCCACGGGTTGGTGAACTACCGCAAGGGAGTCTCGGCTCTAAATGAGGACTCCGACCCCCAAGACGAGGCCAACTACTTTCCCCAGCAGTGCACGGCCATCATCCAGACCCTGGAGAAATCGCTTAAGAACCTCGACGGCGGGACTCCCGATAAACTGATGGTGGAGTCTTCCAAGATGACCATGATGATCTACCCCGTGGACGACACCTACTTCTGCGGCGTGGGGCTCATGCCCGGCAACCCCACGGAGGAAGCGGCGAAACGCCTCGAGAACTTGCGCCAGGCCTTCCGGGCCAAGCTATCAGGCTAGATGTCGCTAGATGACGGGTTTAGGCTCGCGGGCTGGCGCAATAGTTTTAACTACTACTATGGACTTGAAAAGCATTTGCCGGCAACGGCTCGCGGTTTCGCGTCCCCCCTCCGCCCCTCACAGGTGACGTTATTCCACCATTCTTTGGGCCATGTTAATGGGCCATGTTATCTATAAGAAGAGCCGAATATCTTCTCGAAACGCCAGAAGTCGCTCGGCTTGAGGATGCGGAGACCCCTGTATTCCTTGAGAGCTAGAAGATTTTCGTCGCCCGTTATGAGGCAATCGGCGCCTGCCGCTATTGCGCCCGCGAGGACGAAGTCGTCATGGGGATCACTGCAGACAAGTTCGTCCAGCGCTCCGGCTTCGATCAGCTCCAGGTTGCCGGAAAGGAATCCACATATCTCCTCTACCAGGCGGGGAGAAAGGCGAAGTTTGGTCGAGAGAACCTTTTTCATCTCATCCATCACGAAATGGGTGATAAAGATCTGGTGGGATGAGAGGCAGTATTCGAATACCTCGCTCGATGTGCCATGGGCTATAAAGACGGAGATCAGGACGTTGATGTCGAAGAAGACCTTCAAGATACTTCCTTGAACACGTCCTCGTCGGTGAAGATGCCTCTCGCTTCGGCCTCCGCCAGCGCCTTGGAGCGGATGCTCCTGAACTCCTGCAGGGCAAAATACTGGCGCAGGGCTTCCCGTACTATATCGCTCCTGTTGACATGCCCTTGTTTTGTTGCCTGGTCGAGCTTTTTCTTCAAGCTGGCGGGCAGGCTTACGGTCACAGATTGCCTCATACAGACCACCTCTGACACGAATGTATTACAATCTCACACAATATGCAAGGCCAGCATGGTTGCGCAACGCGCCCGTGAATAAGGTCATGCACGACATAATGCCCCCAGCTCCATAAAGATCCCAGCTCCATATCGCACTGAAAACGCGTCGCAATAGACCGCCAGGGTCTTCCCTCATGCACGACATAATGCCCCCAGCTCCATAAAGATCCCAGCTCCATATCGCACTGAAAACGCGTCGCAATAGACCGCCAGGGTCTTCCCTCATGCACGACATAATGCCCCCAGCTCCATATCGCATCGGCTTAAAAAGCGGGCCCTAGGCAAACGCCTCCTGCGCGCTCTCTTGCCTCTGGTGGGGGAGGCAGGGTTCGAACCTGCGAAGGCTGCGCCAACGGATTTACAGTCCGTCCCCTTTGGCCACTCGGGTACTCCCCATCGCTCTTCCCCAGGCACAATTCATCCCTGAACACCGTTTTTTTCCCTTTGATTTCTTTTAGAATTATTTTGCCATGGTTCACCTCCTTGTTGCTGGCTTTTGCATGTTCAACTTTAACAAGTGTCAAGAAACCATGGCCACATATTAAAGAAAGAATTTACGCAAAAGAGGATAAGTTATAAGCGTTAAGTTGGTTAATTGAATAATGAAGACAACGCTGATGGTATCTATATCACATGAAATGAGCGATTGCCCCAATGCGTTTTCTCGCCCCACTCTACCTTTAATCATAGGGGCATAATATCTCACTAATGTCGACGTAGAGTAGGCTTTGCGCCTTTAATTCTTAAAGCCTCCCTTTTCCCCTCCTCCGTCAGCTCCCATACACCGCGAGGGGAATCTGATTTCAACAGGCCTTCTTTCACCATAGAATACCTGCACCACTGAGCCGTGTTTTGCCATCGCACTATTTTTGGATTCGAGGGGATTGGCCGGAGATCATGTTTGTTTAGTTTGCCTTTTACAATCTTGTAGACATTATTCAAAACGTCGTTTAAAGGTGCGGACCCGCCCAAATCACTAAGGGCGAGGAGTATGGGAGCCCGAAAGAAATCTTCCGGCGTTCTTGCGCCCTTCTTTAAACGCTCCTTTGGCACTCTTTTTATTCGGGTTGATGATCCAAAGAGGTTCTTCCATTCTTTCTGCAGGCTAAGCACCTTGTCGCGAAATGTCGTCATCTGGGAACATGCGTCGATGAGCTCCCTAGCACGATTATAATCGCCTTTCCCCAATGATTCCGCACCGAGATTTTTTAGGGCATTCATTGCTCCCTCGATCTCCTCCAGTAACATCTTGAAAGCTGCAACAACGTCGCTTTCAACAGCTTTGGCCATGATCCCACCCCCAAGCCAGCCATAAACACGCTCTCATTTAGTAAATTTTATTCCCCTCCTGGATTTGGCGGACAATACCAGTGGCCACACGCCAAACACTTCTGCCAATTCAGCTTTTGTAGCCTTGGCAATGTTAGGAATCATTAGATACCAATTCGGCGCGCTCCCCTTCTTGTGATATTCAATTATCGATTTCGATCTCTCCGCGTCCTTTACGCTTCTCGCTGAAACAGGGAGATAGTAACTAGCC
>JACVIX010000109.1 GCA_015711725.1 Candidatus Geothermincola primus
ATTTTAATTTTATTTCTCAGGAAAAGAAGAGTTAATCCGCTTTGGGGAGAAGGCGGAGAGCGGAAAGCATATATGGGACGCTTTGAAGACAAAAGGCGAGAAAAAGGCGGACATAGCTAGGAACTCTTCGATGAAAGGGATAAGGAAGGCCATGAAAACGAGAGTCGGGAGCTCTCGCTTCTTTGAGAGAATCTTGGGCGCTGGAAACGAGTTCGCCGGGAGACAATTCGAAATTGCTGAGATAAACACACAAACTGCATTTCCAAGGGGTTTGCGCCTACTGGATCATATTTCCGTTGGTCGTTTGGGGATGATTAAAAGAGTTCTAATGGAGGTGTCTTTGTTCTTCCCTTAAATGTCGATCGATTTTGAATTTTCAGGGAAAGATGTAAAAGAGAGATAAGCGAGGAGGAGTAGTCCATGGAAAACTGGAGGGAAAATCAGGAAATCATCGTGATGGAGGGTCGCATCAAGGTTCCCTATACTTGGGCGGCTGGAGAGGTGGGAACCCGCTATCTGGAAACCCTTCGAGACCAGCGCAAGTTCATGGGTACCCGCTGCCCTCGTTGCGAGATCGTCTATCATCCGCCCAGGAGGAACTGCCCCGACTGTTTCGAGGAGTGCGAGGATTGGGTGGAATTGGGGTCCCAGGGAGAGCTTCAGTCTTACACCGTGGTACGTAGGCATCATCCTCAACTCTCCCCTCTGCCCCTGCCCTTCGCTTACGGGATAATCAAGTTGGACGGAGCGGACACCGGTTTTCTGCATATCCTCTCCGACTTCCAGGAGGGAGAACTTGCTGTCGGTTCCCGGGTGGAGGCGGTATTCGCGGAGGAGAGAGAGGGAAACATACGGGATGTGCTCTTTTTCAGGCCGGTCAAGGGGGTGGATTAGATGGAACCGGTAGCCATCGTGGGCGTGGGCATGACCGAGATAATGGATAATCATCTGGCTTCCAACTACGCTGATCTGGTCTTCGAAGCCTCACAAAAAGCTTTGGCCGACGCGGGGATGACCATAGACCAGGTGGACAACGTCATCACCATCTCCAACGACTTCTTCGATGGGCGCACTATCTCCTCCATGGCGGTGATGGACGCCTGCGGCTCCTATGACAAGAACGTCTCTACAGTGGAGGGAGATGGAACCTTCGGGGCTTTCTACGCCCTGATGCGCGTTCTTTCCGGGAGCTATGAAACCTGCCTGGTCTGCGCCCATCATAAAGGGTCGGAAGGGGTGATGTCCCTGATCACCAACGCCATGTTCGATCCCATCTATGAGAGATCTCTGGGAATCGACGCGATTACGTCGGCCGCGCTGCAGGCGCGTGTATATATGGAAAGGTATGGGGTGAGCGAGGAAGAGTGCGCGCTGGTCTCGGTGAAAAACCATGGAAACGCTTTCAAAAACCAGGTAGCTCAACTTCCCCTGAAGCTCACCGTGGAGGAAGTGATGGCTTCGCCGTATATATCCGATCCACTTAAGCTGCTGGATTGCTCCCCGGTATCCGATGGCGCTTCAGCGCTGATTTTGGCATCGAAAAGCCGGGCGAGGCAAATAACGGAAAAGCCGGTATGGGTGAAGGGAGTGGCTCACTGTTGCGACGCATTTCACCTGGGCGATAGGGACCTCTCCAGCACCAGGGCGCTGGAGGAGGCGGCGCGTAAGGCTTATGCCATGGCGGGCATATCCGATCCGGGAAGGGAGATCGACGTGGTGGAGCTCTACGACGCTTTCTCCTACATGGAGCTCATGTGGCTGGAGGGCCTAGGTTTCTGCGAGCGAGGAGAAGGGGGAAAGCTCACCTCCTCGGGAGAGACCGCCATGGATGGCAGGCTACCAGTAAACCCCTCCGGGGGTTGTCTCTCCGGCAATCCGGTGGTGGTGGCGGGGCTCAATCGCATCATCGAGTGCGCCCTACAGGTGCGGGGCGATGCGGGGGAGCATCAAGTCGAAGGAGTAAGGACCGCCATAGCCCATGGGATCAACGGACCCTGCGGGCAATCCCACTGCGTGTGGATAATGGGAGGTGAGGCGTGATGGCGAAGAAGAGAGTGGCGGTTACTGGCGTGGGGATGACCAAACAGCGTTCCTCTCGCCCGGATGTGACTGGGATAGAACTGATCAACGAGGCGGTGCGCGCCGCCCTGGATGACGCGGGGATAACCCGCAAGGATGTCGATGCCATAGTTATCGGCAATATGGACCACTTCGAGGGAATAAATTATGTGGATACCTGGTCGGTGGATGGAAATGGAGCCCTGATGAAGCCCATCATGAAAGTGTGCACGGGGGGCACCACCGGCACCACGGTGGCCATGGCCGCCTATTACCATGTGGCCTCGGGACTTTTTGACAAGGTGTTAGCGATCGCTTGGGAGAAGAACTCCGAGTCCGACACCACCGGAGCCATCATTACCGCCTTTGACCCCTTCTGGGACCGCCCCTGTTTCGCGGGAGCGGTGGCCGGGCTGGCTTTGGAGGCCACCCAATACATGGCGGAGACGGGAGCTACCGAGGAGGACGCCGCCTACGTGGCGGTGAGGGACCGTAAGCACGCCCTGCTTAATCCCTATGCCCACCTCCATATCAACCTCACCATCGAGATGGTCATGGAGTCCCCCTATCTCTCCTGGCCAGTGAAGATGGGGGATATGTGTCCCCGCACCGATGGGGCCTGCGCTCTTATCTTCGCTTCCGAGGACGTGGTGGACGAGTTTCCCCACAGACCGGCGTGGATACTAGCGGTGGCAGACCGCCACCTCTGGGCTTATACCAGCGATCCTTACGTCAACCAAAAGATGGTGGGGGGCACCTGGTTCCCCGCCATGGAGAAAGCCACCGAGGAGATCTATTCCAAGGTGGGGATAACCGATCCTCTCAACCAGTTTGATTTGGCGGAGCTCTATCTGCCCTATTCCTTCGCGGGGCTGCGTTACATGGAATCCCTGGGGTTCTGCGATCGGGGAGGGGGCCCAGAGTTGGTGCGTTCCGGAGCCACCGACTTGGGCGGCAAGTGCCCGGTAAATCCCTCGGGCGGGGTGCTCTCCTCCAACGCCATCGGAGCCACCGGCTTGCTGCGGGTGGCCGAGTGCGCCCTGCAACTGCAGGGGCGGGCGGGAGAACGCCAGGTTCCCAACGCTCGGCTGGCGCTGGCAACCGGTTTCGGGGGTTGTTTCTGGTCCGATGAATTGATTTTGGGCGTGGACAAACCGGAGAAGCCCAGGGGGTGATGGAGATGGCGGAAAAGCGGAAAGACCTGATTAAGATCTCCAGCGGGGAGGCGGAACAGCCCTTCCGGTGGTCCGCCGGGGCGGATGGCTCCAAGTTCCTCACAGAAATAAGAGATCATAAACGGTTCATGGGGATAAAATGCCCCAAATGCGGGAAGGTCTACGTGCCCATTCGCCGGGTCTGCGGGCCGTGTTACGTGGAGATGGAGGAACTAGTGCCCGTATCCGATGAAGGGTCCATAGTGACCTACACGGTGGTGCAGTTCGGTTTCGTGGACCCTTCCACGGGAAAACAAAAGCCCGTTCCCTACTGCTACGCGGTCATTCATCTGGATGGCTCCGACAGCTATATTTTACATTTTGTAGACGAGACCGATCCGGAGAAGCTCAAGATCGGGGCCCGGGTGAAGGCGGTCTTTGAGGACGACGACAAGCGCACCGGAAGCCTGCTGGATATCAAGCACTTCGCCCTCCTGGACCAGACGGGATAAACCCCAATATAGCGGGTGATAAAGGATCGCTCGGCTAGGTTATGCAAATATGCCCGAGGGAGTTAGGGCCTGGCTTTAAGCGGTCCTCTCAGAAACGGAGGTGGAAAGTTGGAAGGATCGGATCTTTTCAGGATAGAGAAGGCGAATGGCGTGGCTCGCTGCTCCATGAACGGGCCCCGGATGAACGCCATGGGAATGGAGCTGGTGCCGGCGCTGGCTGAAGGATTGAGGTCGGTTCTGGACGACGAAGAGGTGCGGGTGATCGTAATCCGGGGAGAGGGCGGCAATTTCAGCACTGGCGCCGACCTTACCGTGATGGGTGAGAAGATGGACCCGGTCTTCCTAAGCCAGCACATGCGCGTGGTGGGGGGGCTGGTCTACGAGTTGCACGAGGGCCCCAAGCCGGTAATCGCCGAGGTAGACGGCTGGGCGGTGGGAGGAGGTTTCGGCCTGGCTTGCGCGGCGGACCTTACTTACGCCACCGAGCGTGCCCGGTTTTTCCTCTCCTTCGTGCGTATATCTTTGGTCCCAGATTTAGGAACCTCCTACCTGCTCACCAAACGGGTGGGGCTGGCGAAGGCTAAGGAGCTGGCGTTGACCGGCAAGGTGATTGGCGCGGAGGAGGCACTCTCTATCGGTTTGGTGAATCAAGTGATACCCCATGAGGAGATATCCAATGAGGTGATGAAGGTGGCCACCGCCATGGCGGAGCGCTCCACGCTCTCTCTGGAGATGATCAAGCGCTTCCTCAACACTGCTCATTCCGTGGACCTGCGCACCTTCCTGGATATGGAAGCCTTCGCTCAGTCCCTGCTGGTTATGACCCCTGAACACAAGAGGGACGTGGAGAAATTTCTTAAAAAGGACGAATGAAGCGATGGGAAGATTATCGCTTTACCTTGTTGCTCAGATGATAGAGGCTGATGCTTTTTCTCCGCAACCTTACTCTAACATGATGTCAATTTTTAACGGTGCAACTTTTTTAGCAGTAACACGAGAGATCTGGCTTTCTTCGACAAAGATAAGCGACGGATAAGCATGTAAAAGCGAGTCTTCAGGAAGGGAGAGAGAATGTTTAAAACTCGCCTCACGGAGATGTTCGGATTGGAGTATCCCATCGTGGGAGGTTGCATGCAGTATATCTCCGGCCCGGAGTTCGTGGCCGAGGTATGTAACGCTGGCGCGCTGGGGGTGCTCTCCTCCGCCATGCATCCCACCGGGGAAGATTTCCGCCAGGCTTTGCGCCGCTTGAAAGAGCTCACTCAGCGTCCCTTCGCTGTGAACCTCAATCTCTTCCCAGCTCTACGCCCCGTTGACAACGCCGTTTACGTGGAGGTGATCCTGGAGGAGGGAGGGGTGGCAGCGGTGGAGACCAGCGGCGGCCAGCCGCCCCGGGACCTGCTTGCCAAGTTGAAGGAAAAGGGAATCAGGCTGATGCACAAATGCGTGAGCGTGCACCATGCTCTTGTGGCTCAGGAGGCGGGAGCGGACCTGGTGACCCTCTTCGGCTACGAAGGAGGGGGCCATATCGGGGAGCTGGGAATCGCCACCATGACTTTGGTCCCCAGCGCGGTGGACGCACTGGAGGTACCGGTTATCGCCGCGGGGGGCATCGTCGATGGCCGTGGGCTGTTGGCCGCCCTAGCCCTTGGAGCGGAGGGAGTGACCATAGGCACCCGCCTGCTTTTGACCGAGGAATGCCCCATCCACGATAACTTAAAGCAAGCTCTGCTGGGAGCCAAGGAGACGGATACCATCTCCATACTTGGCTCGGTGCATAATCCCATAAGGGTTTGGAAAAACCAAGCCGCGTTGCGAGCTGAGGAGCTGGAGGCTCAAGGGGCCGATTTCGGTGAGATAATAAAGGTGGTCACGGGGACACGGGTGGAGAATATGTTCAGGTCGGGGGAGATAAATCACGGCATAGTGGCATGTAGCCAGAGCGTGGGTTTGATTCGTCGAGTGGAACCGGTGGCGCGAGTGATCCAGGGGATAGTGAGACAGGCGGAGGAGATATATGAGAAATTAGGCCGTAACGAGTGAGATTATTCTAACTTCTCCTGGAAATAAAGGGAGTGATGAAGCAAGGAATGGGCGCAGAAGAGCTAAGCAAGTCATCTGGTAAGAAGGGAATCGATTTAGGTTATGAAATTTGAAGTGTGGGGAAGAAGAGGAGGATAGGCGGCCACATTATTAATGAGATTAAAAGAAACGCTATTGAGGATGGGATTGATAATAGGAACGCATATAATATTTACATATTGTAAAATATATTAGTCTAACTTTTGTTGAGGACGAAGGAGGTTGAGGGAAAGATGAGGGACTTCGAGGTGGTGGTCATCGGAGCGGGGCTGGGAGGACTTTCCGCGGCGGCCAGTCTTGCCAAGGAAGGCAAGAAAGTTCTGCTTCTGGAAAAACATAACGTACCCGGGGGATATGCCTCTTCCTTCGTGCGGGGGCGTTTCGAATTTGAGATTTCCCTGCACGAGCTCTCCGATTTAGGGAACCAGGAGGAGAAGGGGCCTGTCTGGAGGTTGCTTAACGAGTACGGAGTGGCGCCTAAGGTGGAGTTTCTCTATATACCGGAGTTCTATCGGGCAGTCTATCCCGATTTGGACATCATCATCCCGGTGGGACGGGAGAATTTCGAAGCGGCCCTATGCGAGCAGTTCCCCCATTGCGCCGAAGAGATCAGGGAGTTCTCCGCGGTGGTGCACAATTTCGCCGAGGAAGCTTTAAGGGCCAATCGGGTGGGCATGAAGATGGTGATGCAGGAACCCTCGGAATTTCCCACTTTGCTCGCTCACTATGGCAAGACCTTGGCTCAGGTGCTCGATCCCATGGTCCCCGATGCCAAAGCCCGGGCGGTGCTCTCCCAGACCTGGGGTTATTATTGTAATCCTCCCTCTCGGCTTTCCTTCCTCATCTATGCTCTAGCAACCGTGGGATATCTGAGATTCGGACCCGCACACATCCGAGGCAGGTCACAAGCGCTTTCCCAGGCTTTCGTGGATGCCATCGAAGAAAACGGGGGCGAGGTATGGCTGAACAACGGGGCGGCGCGCATCCTGGTCTCCCAGGGAAAGGTGCGAGGAGTGCTGGCCGAGGATGGCACGGAGATCCATGCCTCCTATGTGGTCTCCAATGCTAGCCCCCTGGTTACCTGTTATCGGCTCTTGGAGCGGGAAGAGGTCCCTTCCTGGTACTTGAAGAGACTGGGAATATGGACGCCGGGGGCGGCCACCTTCAATGTCTACCTGGGGTTGGATTGCACTTGTGAGGAGCTGGGCCTGAACGTCCACGAGAACTTCGTGAACAGCAGTTACGACATGGAGAGGCAGTACGAGTTGATGCGCTCCAGCCTGAATTTCGAGCCCGATGGGGCAGCGGTTACCGCCTATAACGTGGTGGACCCGGAGTTTTCCCCTCCCGGAACCGCCTCGGTGGTGCTTACCCTCATCGCCTACTCCGAGCCTTGGCTTAGACTCAAGCCCTTCGAGTACCTGGAGGCCAAGGAGCGCCTGGCGGACCGCATGCTCGCCTTGGCGGAGAGGGTGGCTCCGGATATCAGGGAGCATATCGAGGAGATAGAGGTAGCCTCGCCCCTAACCAATATGCGTTTCAGCGGCAATCCTGGTGGAAGCATCATCGGCTTCGACGAGAACTACACGGGCACGGGCATGGATCACCTTCCCAATCGTGGTCCCCTGGAGGGTCTCTACTTCGCCGGGGCTTGGGCAAACATCGGGGGCGGCTATGAGACCTGCATCTTCTCTGGATTCTTCGCTTCAAGGCAATTGCTGGAGGATATGGAGCGGGGGGGCTGGGATCAAGCCACCCGGGAGAAACTTGAGAAGGATGTGGAGAAGCAGACCACGGGCGGTCCGGCATGGACTAGTGAGGACCTGGATCGAGCCGTGAGTAAAGTGGACCAGCTCCATCCCAAGCGGGTTAAGTTGCGAGTCTCCGAGATCATCGAAGAGACGGCAACCACTAAGACCCTGCGCATGGTTTCAGCAGATGGGGAGCTACCCCTTTTCAGGGCGGGGCAGTATGTCAATCTTTTCGTGGAGATAGACGGGGTGCTCACCTCTCGACCCTATTCCATCGCCTCCCCTCCCCATGCTCCCTATTGGGACATCACCGTGCGCAGGGCTCCCCAAGGTTTCGTATCCCATTACCTGTTGGATCGCGTGAAGGTGGGAGATGTGCTGGAATCCACCGGGCCCTTTGGCTCTTTCTACTATGAGCCCTTGAGGGATAGCGATGATTTAGTCTTCCTCGCCGGCGGTTCGGGCATCACTCCCTTCGCCTCCATCATTCGGGAGGCGGTGGAGAGCAACATGCCGGTAAGGATACATCTGATCTATGGCAGCCGCGAACCGGGGGATGTCATCTTCCTCGATGAGCTTATGAATCTGGAGGCGAAAAACGAGAACATCCAGGTGGACCTGGTGATCAGCGAGCCAACCCAGGAATGGGGCGGACTCTGCGGTTTCATAGACGCCGAGATGATCTCCAACGTGGTAGGGTCGGTGGAGGGCAAGACCTTCTATATCTGTGGCCCCGCCCCCATGTATCCCCTCTGCGAGGGGGCCTTGGAAAGCCTAGGAGTGCCCAAGCGGCGTATACGCAGGGAGGCTTATGGTCCGCCGGTGGACGTCAACCAGGATCCAGAGTGGCCAGGAATCTCCCCGGATGAGATCTTCACGGTTACCGAGGAAAGGAGCGGAAAGAGCCTTAAAGCGCGGGCGGGAGAACCTCTGATGATCGCCCTGGAGCGCTCGGGGATAGTTGTCCCCGCTGTTTGCCGCGCCGGTGAGTGCACCTACTGCCGCACCAAACTGGTGGAAGGCAAGATATACGCTCCTTCCAGGGTGCGCCGGCGTTGGGTGGATGAGAAGGCGGGGTATATTCACCCCTGCATGAGCTATCCCTTAAGCGATTTAAAGATAAGAATCTGATATAAGTTCCTCCTTTGAGGAAGGATGCGCTCCCCCGAGGTGGGGTGACCCGGGGGTAGGGGCTTTACGGTCCCGACGGTGAAAGAGGTTGAGCGGGTGGACTTCCCGGACTAGGGGAGCACGCCAGCCCAGCTTGGTGGGGGAAAGAGCTGGGGAGAAACGCCAGAAAATGAGCGGATAGGAGATTTGGTTAAGAAACGCGCTATGGGGAGGAGCCGCCCCACCGTTTAGTCCGCGGGGAAAAGTATGACGGGAATGTCATTTAATATTTACGGAATGTAAGGGGTGAACGAGGATGGCCGATTATGACGTGGTGGTGATAGGCGCGGGATGCGGGGGACTGACCGCGGGAGCACTGTTAGCCAGGCAAGGACGCCGTGTTTTGGTGCTAGAACAGGGGGAACGCATCGGAGGCTGTTGTTCCACCTTTGAGAAGGAGGGCTACAGCTTCGATATCGGCGCCACCATCCTGGAGATAATCCACCCATTGGAGAAAGCCTTTCGCATACTGGGATCCACCTTTCAAGAGGAAGTGGAACTCATCCCCTGCGATCCTGTGTACGACGTGTATTTACCCGATGGCTCCCGCTTCTCCTATCCTCGGTCGGTGGAGGAGACCGCCGAGGTGATCTCTCGCCTCTCTCCCGAGGACGCGCGCAATTGGATTCGTTTCGCGGAGAAGATGTCCAATTTTTTGGACTCCGCCTTGGAGGGGTTTTTCCTTTCTCCCGTCAACAATATTTACGATATGTTAAAAATGTTGAGGAAGGGCCCGGGTATTCTCAAGCATCCCGACCTCTTCTTCAGTACTTACCAGTCCGTCATCGAGCGGGTTTTCCGGAATCTCCAAGTGAGGCAATCCTTCTCTTACCAGACTTTCTATTGTGGGTTGCCCCCAGCTTTGGCTCCGGGCATATTCGCTTTCCTCTCTTTCTCGGAACATTATGGGGTGTATTATCCTCGGGGAGGGATGATCGCCATCCCCCAAGCCCTCAAACGCCGCGGGGAGAAGTTCGGCATGGAGGTAAGGACCAGCTCCCGAGTGACTAAGGTGCTGGTGAGGGGAGGTCGCGTCTGCGGAGTGGAGCTGGCGGACGGGGAGGAGATCGCCTCGCCGGTGGTGGTCTCCAACGTCAACGCCAGGACCCTTTATCTGGAGGTGATTGGCGAGGAGCACCTCCCTTGGCTGGCGCGCCGGGGCATCCGCAGTTGCCAGCTTTCCATCAGCGCACCAGTGCTCTTCCTGGGCTTGGATTACGCCCCTCCTCTGCAAGCCCACCATAACCTTTTAGTGGTCTCCATGGACCATCTCAACGAATATTGGTTCGATAGATATAAAAAAGGCATGCTTCCCGAAAAGTTCTTCAGCCTGATATGCTACTCCACCTTTTCCGACGCCACCTTGGCCGCGGGGGGTTGTCACGCGCTAAACGTGATTCTGAGTGGGCCCTACGCTTTGAGGGAAGGTGATTGGGAGTCGGTGAAGATGGAGGTGGCGGAGAGGGCGATTGATAATCTTTCCGAAAAATTCATTCCCGGGCTTGCTGACCATATTAAAGTAATGGAGATAGCTACCCCCTTGGATTACGAGAGACGACTGCTCATGCCCCAGGGAGGTTTTTTAGGTCTGGATATGGATCTCTTCCATTCCACCGTCTTTCGCCCGGCCTCCAAGTCCAAGTGCGTGGAAGGGCTGTATCTAGCGGGTTCCTCCACCCATCCCGGGGGAGGAGTACCCACGGTGGTAGCCTCGGGAATCATCGCCGCCGACTTGGTGGACATATATGAGAATTGATTCATGAGAGGAGGGAATGTCGATGAAGATAGGGGAGATTAAAGACATAAGCGCGGGCGCCATCGGCGGGCTAAAAAGACTTCTTCCCCTGGCGGTACTTGCCGCCATATTGGCGGGTCTAGCTTTCAAGTACCAACGATTGGATCTGTCCAAGAGGCGCTTTATTAAACACTTAGCCAGACAGTTGCCCTATCTTCCTGGCCGTTACTACGCGTAAATTTTGAGGGAAGGAGGTTCGAGATGAGCGATTATGACGTGGTGGTGATAGGCGCGGGATGCGGGGGGCTGACCGCAGGGGCGCTGTTGGCCAGGCAGGGACGTCGGGTTGTGGTGTTGGAACAAGGAGAGCTTCTTGGAGGATGCTGCTCCACTTTCGAACGAGAGGGATTCCACTTCGATGTGGGGGCCTCTATCGTAGAGGTCATCCACGGCATCGAGGAGGCTTTTCGTATGTTGGGGACCACTTTTCAGGACGAGGTGGAGCTGATCCCCTGCGACCCAGTGTTAAGCTCCATTCTCGAAGACGGCTCCCGGGTCAATTACCCCTTGTCCAGCGAGGGCACCGCTGCGGCGATCAGCCGGATAGATCCTCAGGACGGAGAGAGCTGGCGTAGTTTC
>JACVIX010000110.1 GCA_015711725.1 Candidatus Geothermincola primus
AGAACGGGACACGCTCTTCATCCCGGTGAGCGCTCCATCGAACATGCCCATAATGGGCAGAAGGGAAAGGGATAGTATCAGGCTCGCCACCATCACCTCCGCGATGGAGAAGCCCCTTTGGCCCTTTAACCTCTTCCAGAAAATCATCTCATCCTCCTTACGTGTAAGTAGTCTTTCGCGATCTCGGTTATTCTAATATTCTCTTGTTTTTACACTTCTCGGTCCTTCGCCTTATCTTCGCCTTGTCATAGATATAAATAATTTAAATATTTACATAGTGATATTGCCGTTGCTGGAAATGCTCACCGAACCGCTTTTCCCTCCCACCTGCAGGGGGATGGTGGTATTTCCGGTCACGCTGAGCACCGTTCCCTGGGGAGTGAAGGTGATAACCAAGGGACCCGATGCCACTATATTCACCCGTTCGGAAAGCTTGATATAACCTCCATCCACCACGCTCTCCCCCGCGGTGGACTTGTCCACAAGCACGAAACTGCCATCCTGTTGCCTGCGGAAAAACGCAAAACAATTAGGATGGTCCGCGTCGGTGGAGGGATAAAATATAAGTTGATAAGTGAAATTTTCCTGCGTGGTCACCGTCTTGGCTCGCTTCAACGCCCCTTCCACATGTTTCTTTGCCGCTGAAAGGGAGTTGGTGTTCACGATATAATCGTAATTGAGCACCGCCATGAGCACTATGATGCCCAGGATAATCAGCACGATCATCAATTCCAGCAAGGTAAAACCCCGTTCATCTCCGAAAAATCCTGACTTCACGGGATAGTTATAAGTCCCTGGCTTCAAGTTTTACCTCCTTCAGAAATGCTTTTCCCATTAATCTCGATTAAGCCGTAACCTAGTTATGGTGCCGATTTTATCTTGTCATCTCGCTTAAATTTATCGTCATCCCTAATTTTTATCTTAAGAAAACTTAAGACCTATTCAATATATATTCGCGTAAAATTATGGTGAATTATGTTACGAAATTGTTACGATATTATTAAATTACCTGGTAAACGCATATATATTGAATTTAACTATATTTTATCAATCAATTTAATATATATTATTTCACCCCTGATATTAGCCTCCGCCCAACTTTTTTATGTCTTCCTTTTCACTCACGAATAACTTCTCAACCCATCTATTTAAGCGCCGCCCTCCACCACTGACATTTTGACCAATGCCTCTAGGGCGAGCAGATATCCCTGGGGGCCAAGTCCGCATATCACTCCCAGGCAGACCGGCGAGATTACCGACCGGGACCTCCACTCCTCTCGGGCGTGGATATTGCTAAGGTGTACCTCGATGACGGGGGTTGACGCCGCCACCAATGCGTCGCGCAGGGCGTAGCTGTAATGGGTGAGAGCCCCTGGGTTTATGATCACTCCTTGAAAACCCTCCCTGGATTCCTGAACCCAGTCGATAAGTACCCCCTCGTGATTGCTCTGGCGAAAATCCACCTTAGCCCCCAGCTTCTCAGCCCTCTCTTCCAGCATTTCTTTTATCTCGTTTAAAGTGGCGTTTCCGTAGAGGTGTGTCTCTCGCTCCCCAGTAAGATTTAGATTTGGGCCGTTAATCACCATTATCATTATCATCGTCTGGCGCCTCCCCCGACTTTTTTCCTCATCTTCCTTTCTCCTCTTTCAAAACTTCCTCCAATGCCCGGCGGATCAGCCTTTCCGGCGGGTCCTCCACGATGGCCGGACTTGCCACTTTCCGCAGCAAGACCATGCGTAGCTTCCCGCCCGCTCTCTTCTTGTCATACCTCACCACTTCCATCACCTCTTCGGAACTAGGGAGGAAGGAGGGTAAAGAGGTGATGCCCAGGCTTTCCAATAGTTCCCGGTGTACCCCATAGAGACCCTCATCCGCCAATCCCATGCCCTCGGAAATCTTAGCCGCCACCAGCATCCCCAACGCCACCGCTTCCCCATGTAGCAGCTCGCGATAGGAGGTAACCCTCTCCAAAGCATGCCCCAAGGTGTGCCCGTAGTTGAGCAGGATGCGCCGGTCTTTTAAATCCAATTCGTCCTCCTTCACCATGCGCGCCTTGAGGCGGGCACAACGGGAAATCACGCGTATGAGTGAGGTTTCATCTCTTGACGCCAGCTTCTGCTTATTTCTTAAAAGGAATGAATAAAAAGAGCTCTGAAATACCAGCGCGTACTTGGCCACCTCCGCCATCCCGGAGACCAGTTCCCTTCGAGGAAGGGTCTTGAGTAGGCTGACGTCACAGAAGACCCCCTTAGGCTGGTAAAAGAAACCGGCCAAGTTTTTCCCCTCCCCCAGGTTTATCCCCACCTTACCCCCGATGCTGGAGTCCACCATGGCCATCAGGGTGGTGGGAACCTGGAGGTAATCGATACCCCGCAGATAAGATGCGGCGATGAACCCACCAACATCGCCCACCACTCCCCCACCCCAGGCGACGAGCAAATCACGCCGCTCCACCCCCAGCTCTAAGAGCTTCTCATAAATTTTCTTCACCGTGTTTATATTCTTATATCTCTCCCCACTTGGAAAAGTGACAAGATGAAAGGGGAAACCCGCCCCCGCAAGCAGCTCTTCCAAGCTTTTAAGGAATGAGGGGTGTGCTCTGGCTATGGGAGGCTGGGTCAACAGAACCACCGTCCTCGACGGCGCGGAATATGAGATATAATCGACGATATCCTTTACAATCCCGCTTCCCACCACCACCGAGTATTTACGCTGAGGCAGGTTTACGCTTACGGTCTCGCGCTCTAATCCCGGCTCAATTCTCGCCATGAAAATCTCCCCGTTTCATTCGATTGGCTCAAATCCGCAATTCTTTGCACACGATTAACTCTTTTTCGTTCTATTATCCATATTTCACAACACGTAAATGTTATATCTCGCCACGCCCGAATAAAGGCGCTAACCGGACCCCTTCCACAACCTCGCCACCTCATCGGTCAATTCCTCCGGCGCTTTACCTTCCGCGTCTATCACCTCATCCGCCGCCTCCATGTAGAGGGGCTCTCTTGCTTGTAGCAGCCGTTGAGCACGCTCCAGCCTGTCCTCTCCTTGGGCAAGCAGGGGACGGTCATCGCGCTCGTCCAGCCTGCGGCAGGCCTCCTCCGCGGAAATCCTTAGATAGAACACTTTGCCGTTGCGCTTCAATCGCTCCAGGTTATCTGCGCGGAGCACCGCTCCGCCTCCGCAGGAGATAATCTGACCGTCCCCCGCCGCCACTTCCTCTATTACCCGAGACTCCTCTTCCCGGAAACGTTCTTCCCCCAAGCGGGAGAACGCCTCCGGGATGGTAAGGCCCAACCTTTCCTCCACCAAGGAGTCGGTGTCTATAAGAGGCATGGAGAGGGAGCGGGAAAGCAGCTTTCCAACCGAGGTCTTTCCCGACCCCATAAACCCTATGAGAACTAGGTTCATCCCGATCCACTTCTCCTCATCAATCCTCATTCGGCATCCGTGGGGATCACGCCAGCGAAATGAGAAACCGAAACGAATTTCCCCTGGGTCGCTCGCTTATCGCTACCTAGCGTCTCCACCTCCACTTTCGACATTGTTCACACAAAACACCTCTCCAGACCCCTTATGCGGGGAAAGCGCAGAGATGCCTCGTCAGGTCATTAAAAATTTAGCGCCTCAACTTTCCCGCCAGAAATGTTACATTATCACCAGGCATCGATTCTCGTTTGTCCCGGATTTGACATTAAATATAAATTTACATCACAATAAAATCTCGACGAGTATTATCCTCGGCAAGCTTTCCCGCTCCGCCCGCTATCGAATTTCTTTCCTATTTTTCTCAGTAATTTTTCTCCTCTCCCTCTTATTCTAGGATAATGGCGTAAATTAACGTTTCCGGGAGGGAATAACGTTAACTTTCCCGAGCCGCCACCGAGATTAAGCTAAATAGTGAGCTAGGCTAACGGGATTCGCCTCTCCACCCGTTAAATATGACCGACATCCTGTTAGAAATTTTTTATTCGCTCAAGATAAAGGAGGTATCTCTCCCTGATCTCCTCTAGGTGATCCCCCCCGAACTTCTCCAGAAAGCAGCGGGCGAGCACCCAAGCCACCATCCCCTCCGCTATTACCCCCAAAGCGGGCACCGCGCACACGTCCGCCCTTTCCGCCAATGCTTCCACTCTGCGTTTGCTGTCGATGTCCACGGTGGTGGCAGGCTTGCGCATAGTTGGTATGGGTTTCATAGCCACTCTCAACCAGATGACCTCGCCGTTGCTCATGCCTCCCTCTATCCCCCCGGCGAGGTTGCTGTGGCGATAAAACCCCCTTTCCTCTTGGTAATCGATGAGGTCCACGGATAAGCTTCCCCGAACAGATGCCATGCGGAACCCCTCACCAATCTCCACGCCTTTGACCGCCTGTATAGACATGAGCGCCTGGGCTAACAACCCATCCAGGCGCCGGTCCCAGTGGACATGACTTCCCAACCCAGGTGGAACCCCATAAGCCAATACCTCTACCTTACCCCCTAAGGTATCCCCGGCGGCCCGAGCCTCCTCCACCAGGTTCAACATCTTCGCCGAGGCCTCCATGTCCAGGCAGCGCATGGGGTCCTGGTCGATGGTCTTCAGATCCTCCGGTAGGGGTTTCCGACTGGAGGAGGCCTCCACCTCCCCCACCGATATCACGTGTGAGATCACTTCCATGCCGAATTGACGCATTAAAATCTTTGCCACCGAGGTGGCACAGACCCTACCCGCGGTCTCCCGCGCGGAAGCCCGTTCCAGGATATCCCGAATATCCCTGGTGGAGTACTTGAGAACCCCTGGCAGGTCCGCATGGCCCGGGCGGGGCATGGTAACCCTCTCTTCCAGTGCCCTAGTGGAAAGGTCCGGGGTCATCAGCCTTTCCCAGTTAGGGTAGTCCAGGTTTTCCACCCACAGAGCGATGGGGCTTCCCAGGGTATAGCCCCGCCTCACCCCGCCCAGAATATCTACCCGATCCCGTTCTATCTCCATACGTGTTCCCCTGCCGTAACCCAGCCTACGCCGCTCCAGCTCCCTCTCCAGGGATTCTTTCTCCAGGAGCAGGCCAGCGGGAACCCCTTCCACGATCACGGTCATACCTTTACCGTGCGATTCCCCGGCATTAAGAAACCTCAACAACGGTCTCCTCCAGTCCGTCTCGCGTATCCTCCCTTTTGCCAGCCGGCAGCCATGAGAATCAAGACCGCGAGGGTGGCTGGCTTTCCCCAAACGGGCCTTCCGCCCCCGGGTAGAGAGGAGGCGCCCATTAGTCATAATGAGGGAAGGCGGGCCGAATTCACATCCCCAACCCGGAACGCAATCTAACCGCGCCCGCCTCCAAAAATTTTCAACCTCCGGCGATCGCCATAAAGCTCAAGGCCAGAGAATAAAATAAAACGTGACGGCAATGGCTTCCCCTCAAGCCGTCACCACTACAATGCCTGCGTTGTTCAGATTCTTCTCAATTGCCCCTTCTTTAACTCGTACTTCTCATCCCCGCACATGAGCACCAGCGCGTCGAAACCTTTGAACTCCACCACCTTATAGTTGTTGGCGAAGGTTATCCCCGCCTTGACCCGGTCGTAGGTGACATCCCCGATCTTTATGCGGGAATATTTGATTCCCCTGTTCTCGTAGATATCCTCCACCAGTACAGCCTTGCCGCTATCCGCGGAGGCGGTGCGGGGCACCGACCCACCAGCCGAGGGGGTAGAAACGGTCCCGCCCTCCGCCGGGGAGCCCAGGGGAGTGGACCCGGGGGTGAGCCCCAGCATCTTAAAGAGTTTGGAATCGAGAGTACCCGTCCCGTCGGTGAGGGTTCCTATCTCCCCCACCAGGGGCATGAAGGGATCGTTGAGCACCCAAACATCCACATAAGGTATCTCTCCGGTGAAACCAGTGGTTTCCTCGGTCTGAATCTGGAACTTCTGTTCTATGGCTCGGGAGGCCAAAGCCTGGGCGTTCACCTCTCCCCTGCCCCCCTTGCCGGCGGCCATGGCGTGCGAGAGACTGCGATTGCCGCCGCCTTCCTTCCCCCATCCGGAGACGACAATCAAGATAACGGTTACTATCACGGCCAGCGTCAGGCTTCCCCCCAGCCTCAACCTTTGGGGGGTGATCCCTTTATTTTCCCTTATCTTCTTCTGCTTTTCGCGCAATCTCATCACCTCAGCCCCTCAAGCTAGCCCTTCACTCGCCCGGCGCCGGCGCTGGGGCTCCCCCGCCAGCCGTGGTCTTGGGCACTAACAATTCCACGCCCTTATCCGTAGTGAAGAAAGCCCTGAAAGTCACGTCTATCTGCAGGTAAGGGAGGGTGTCGTCGTTGGCTCTCACCCCCAGCTTCACCACCTTGATGGAACGTGGCAACCTCTCCACATGGTTGAAAAACTCCACCAAGTTGAAATACCTGCCATGGAACTGGGCATCGATGGTGACCACGTAATAGCTACCCGCATTGATAGGCAGGGTGGGAGTAAAGGAATAGAAATCCAATCCGGCTTTCTCCGCCGCGTGGTCTATCTGGTTGATAACGTCGGCTAAGTCCACGTTCTCGGGAATCTTCGTCTTCAAAACGTTAATTTGTCGGATGAATTGCTCTGGGTCTTTGTTGAGCTCTTCTAGTTTCTTCTGGCGCGCCAGTTCCTGGGTATACAGGGTCTCCGTCTTCTTAATCTCCTCGTCCACCTCCCCTACCTTCTTGTTCTGAGGCAACACGATTAAGAAGAGGCCCAGCAAGAGCAGGACAATAGCCACCACCAAGCCCAGTATAAGTATGAGGGAAGGACTGATCTTCATCTACTTACCACCCCCCGTCTGAGTCGAGGCGGTCTTCTTCTCCCATATGGCCTTCTCCGGATTCCAGTAGGCGTTGATGGTGAAATTGATGGCCCAGTCCTGATAGGTTCTCTCCTCCGGGGTAAGCAGGGCGGGATTGTTGGGATCAGGCACCATCACTATAATTGTGGTGCTAACTTGTTCCTGTTTGGAACTCTCGATCCAAATATTCTTCCATTCCTCCATGTTGTGCAAGCGCACAAAGAACTCCGCCACCTTAGGCTGCCCCCGGAAGTAGTAATAATAGGGGTAGGTGTCCAGAAAACCTTTAGACTTCAAGTCGCTTGCCCGGGGACGCCAGGTCTGGATACACAGCCAAGCGGGAGCGGCATATCCCTTTATCACAATGGGAGCCGCGGTGGGCGCTCCCCCGCCCGCGGGCTGCGCCGCCGCCCCGGTGGCGGTCTCCAGGGGGGTAGCGTCGATATTCAGGTTGGTGAGCCAGATAGCAGGAGCTCGGGGGTTACTGGCGGTTCCCAGACCTTCGGGTACGTAGATGGCCAGGTCATTGAGCATGCTTGCCCACCCCACCCTTCCGGAATTGGCTTGCTTAAAGAGGTCCTGATATGACTTGAGCTTGGCTTCCTGTTCCTCGTAAACCCTCAGCGGTTCTTCCACCTGTTGCTTGAGCGTCTCCAGCTGGGTCTTTTTATCCTTGAGTTTTTTATCCTTATCCGCTTTCTGGCTGCTGATGAGGAAATATAGACCAGCCAGAATCACCACCACCACCAGGAACATGAGTGCAAACCAGAGAGCGTAGCGCGGTCGGGCCACCTTTTCCTTTATCTCAGGAGGAAGCAAGTTTATACGGGTCATTCCAGCACCTCCCTCAAAGCGAGACCTACGCAAACCGCCACCGAGGGCTCAATATCCGCCAGCTCTTCCGGTGCGAAAGGCAATCTTCCCAGCTTGAGATTCTGGAAGGGTTTGCCTATCTCCACCGGCAGGCGCAGGCCCCGGTTCAGCTCCTGGGGCAGGTTGACCGTCTTGGAGCCGCTTCCGCTCAGGATTACCTTGGTTATGTTCCTCTCCTGGGTCTGGGCTACGTAGTAATCTATGGACCTGCGTACCTCACCCACGAAACTTACCACTTCCTGCTGGAGCACCTGGTTGACCTCCGGTTCCACCAGTTTTCCCGTGCGAATCTCCTCCGCTTCTCCCATCTCGATGTCCATACGGTCCATAAGGGTATGGGAAAAATCGTCGCCTCCCCTTAGCAGGAACCTGGCGAATCGGGGTACGTTCTCCTTCAAGATCACTATATTGGTGATTCCCGCCCCCACATTCACGATGCAGATGCTTTCCTCCGAAGGTCCTTCCTCCAAAAAGGCGTACTCCTTTTTAATCAGGGAACGGGCTAAGGCGAAGGCCTTTAGGTCGATGGCCACTGGGGTGAGCCCCGCAAGCCTGAGAGTCTCAACGAAGCTCTGGATCATATCCCGATGCGCCGCTACCAGCAGCACGGTGAGCATTCTCTCCTCCTCCGCGGTCATGAACTCCTCGATTATCTCAAAGTCCAACACCGCGTCCTCGACAGGTATGGGGATGAATTCCTGCACCTGGAAGCGGAGGGCACTGTCTAGCTCCTCCCTCTCCATATAAGGCAACTCTATGGGACGGACGATTACCTTCTGATTGGCTATCCCCAAAATCACCCTGCGGTTCCTCAAGCCCACCCTGGACCACAGCTCCTTCAATAGATGGGAAAGGGTGGCCATATCCTCCACTTCACCGTCCCTCACCACTCCCTCGGGAAGATGAATGATTCCAAGGTTGGAAAGGACGGGTTCCCCCTTCCCAATCTGCAGCTCGGCAACCTTCACCGAGCCGGTGCTGATGTCCAACCCTATGGAGGACTGTTCCTTTCTCAGACTCATCGTTCCCCCCTAATCATGATCAAAGAGACGGCGTTAAGTTGAACCTCGGGATAGATATTTATTCACGTCGCTCTCTTTGATCCGATAGTTCTTTCCCACTCTGATAGCGGGAATCTGCCCGCTTTTCACCAGGCGATATACGGTCATGTTGGAGACCCTCAGTATCTCCGCCACCTCATTGACCGTAAGCAGTTTATTTCCGCCCCTCGACCTCATGCCCAATCTCCATATTCTCCTTTAATCTCCGGGCCTCCAGTCTCCTCGCCTGTCCCTTCAAACAATAATTGACTTTTACATACTTATACAACTTTAGTCATTCCGGCTAACTCATCTTAATAAATGTTTTCAACACTACCTTTCGTCAACGACAATAAAAAACTTTAGCAATACACAATAATTTCAACAGTACTTATAAAAATTATACATTACTATCATAATATGTCAATAGTTAACTTTACTCTAAATTTACAATTTTTTAAATCAGTAATAACAGTAAATATTCCGTTCGCAAGAAAGGTATTAACACAATATATTGTGATTATCCTGAATCCTCGCGCTTTACGATAATCAGGGCCAGAAATTTTTATCACCTTTCCTATGTCGCTTTATCTTTCTCCATGGATCGGGAGCAAAACGGCTTTTAAGTGAAGACCAAACGCTGTATTGGAAGAAACATAAAAAGTGACGAGAGGAAGCGGACGACGCCACACCGACCACAAATCCTCGCGCATCACTTCAACTTATCATCGGTGCGTCGTGAAAGGTCCATTGATCGTTATAAATTTTACAGTTCGTATTTATTACATTTTGTAATATATCTTCAATATCTTCCTCGCCACCGGACGCGGGTTATTAATTTTATCTTCGGGCAAGAGAGAATTATTTTAATATCTCCCCTCCTGGGCAATCCTGGCGACGTAAATACATGGAAGGGCGATATATGTGCGATAGCGAGAAAATCATATACGTTTATATAGTTCCTAGCCCCCTCCAAAAATGGAGCGATAAAGGTGAAGTAGCTGGGGGCCGAGCAGCAAGGATATCCATCCCCCCGCCACTAGGAAGGGACCCAGGGTTATGGGGTCCTTTCCTTTCTTTCTTCCCAACGCCAACAGTACTAGAGCCATCACGCCACCCAGAAAAAAACCAATGAACAAGGCCATAACCACGTAGTAACCTAGCACCACCCCGATGAAGGCTGCCAGCTTGGCGTCGCCCATACCCATACCCGCTGGAAAAAGAAAGGCCAACAATCCCAGGGGCAACCCCCCCACCGCCAGCCCCAGCAGGGAGTCGGTGAGCACGCTTAAATCCCATCTTATCCAGGCGATGATGCCCACCGCGGTCAGGCTTAGCAAAGTAGCCGGCAAGATGATCAGATTGGGTATGATCATTTTGTCCAGATCGATCACCCCCACCGTCAAGGTCACCGAGATGAAAAACCAGTAAAGAGGGAGAAAGGCATTCCAGTGCCAGCCCACTTTCCAGAAGGCGCAGAGATAGAGCGCGCCGGTTGCCGCTTCCACCAGAGGATAACGGGGAGATATCGGGGCTTGGCAATTCCTGCAGCGTCCCTTCAGCCACAAGTAACTGATTAGCGGAACATTATCATGCCATCGGATGGGAGCCTCGCATCGGGGGCAGAAAGAGGGAGGATGGATAAGGGAAAGTTTTTGGGGAACCCGATGGATAGCCACGTTGGAGAAGCTACCCATGACTAACCCGAAAACGAAAATAATCACGGCGAAGAATAAGGAGGCGATCATCTAGCTCATTCCCTCAAACTCTTAACTCTCCTTTTGAACTTAAAATCAAACCCTAGTCATGTGGACTCTTTTCCCCCACCACTTTCCCCGCTATCACAATAATAATTACCCATGAGCGTCTCAATCACCTTCGGGACCACCTCGCGAGATAAGCTCTAAAACAGTTCCTCTCCGCTTTTAATTATAAGTCCTATGTAAGTTTTGAGGTTTACGGTCATCTTCGGTTATGTGAGTCTGATTTTTTTCCATCCTCGATCATATCATCGGCTTTGGTCTTACAGACCGACAGCTCCAATGCATTGACGTTTTCTCTCGATTGATATTGCTCTTCTTTTGCATTGACGTTTTCTCTCGATTGATATTGCTCTTCTTTTGCATTGACGTTTTCTCTCGATTGATATTGCTCTT
>JACVIX010000111.1 GCA_015711725.1 Candidatus Geothermincola primus
CGTCTCCATGGGAATGTATGTGAGAAAGAATAAAGTCTTAAGGAATTTTTGGAAAAATTGAGATGGTCTAACGATTAAGCAAAACGGAACAAAAGTGAAGGGGTAGGCGATGGTTGATAATATAGAAAGCTTAATCAAGCGGTTGGCTTCAAGGGATCATCTTGAGAGGGACACGGCCGTCTCCGCGCTTATCAAAGCTGGCCCCGCCGCCGTGGAGAAACTGGTGGAAGCTCTGGGCGACGAAGATTGGCAAATCCGATATATGGCGGCTTACGCCTTGGGCTACATCGGCGACGAACGCGCGCTGAAACCGCTGGTCTCCACTTTAAACGATAAAGAGGCGAATGTCAGGGTGGCGGCGGCGGAAGCGCTGAGGAATTTTCTCGATTTGGAAATGGCGCGACTCCTGTTGCCTTGTTTGGAAACGGACGATGTCTTCCTAAAAGAGATAGCCAAAGAGTTGCTTGTCGAGGGGGGACGGATGTCGATTCCCCTGCTTATCCTGGCGCTGAGAGACGGGAGGACGGAGGTCAGAACCGAAGTCGCGGATGTGTTGGGAAAGATTGGGGACTCGTTGGCGGTGGATGCGCTTTCGGAAACACTGAAGAGCGGCGGCACCAGATTGAAGATTAGCGCTATGGCTGCCCTGGGCGAGATAGGCGACAGACGAGCCACCCCACACCTATTGGGGTTCCTAGGAGGCGAGGAAAAATTGAGATATTTTGCCCTCTGCGCTTTGGAAAAGATCAAGGATCCTCGAGCGGGCAAACCACTGAGGGAAGCATTAAAGCGCGAGGAGTTACCTTATATAAGAGAGCAGATTAAAAGGACTTTGTCTAAGATAGGCCAAGATGACTGATTAACTAGACAATCCTTGTATTGCCGAACAAGGCAATCCTTGCATGTCATAAGTGAGCTTTGCGCTTTGATTTGGCTGGGCGAGCAATGGCGCCGCCTTTTCTGTCGGTATTAAAAAGAGGGAGGGGTATTTATGTTTAAATAAGCTTATCCCTTTTGCCCACGATAGAGCGTTAACCGCGTGGCGGAAATGAATTAATAATGATGCAAAAAAGGAGGAATATTAATAGTTAAACACCATAGTTAATACAACAGAGGGAAACAAAAAGAAATTGCGGTTTTCAAAGGCGGTTTTGTAATACGCTATCCATGCGGCTCTCCTCATTGACTCGCGAAAGGCTATTGAGAAATGGGAGTGAGTAAGAAAATTGGACATGGGGGATGCGAAAGTGGATGGGAAAATTCTTATCCCAAGGGTTGAATGCAAGCGAAGAGATTAGGCGCGAAAATAGATGGCTGAATGGGATTGAATGCCACCCTTTGCACGGAAGAATAATGGTTTAGTGTGATTGAATGCCTCACGCGACTTTTCGTTAATGGTATGTGCAAAGAGGAATGAATAAAGGGAGAGACAACCGGTGCTCGCGCAGCTGATCCTCATAAATATTTTACATAATGTAATATTTATATTAATATACGCTATCGCTTGGAATGCCATCTGATATGAGCGTAGTTTTGTGACGATTTGAGTGAGAAAGGGGTAAGGCATGGCTAAAGGGTATGATCTCATCATAGTGGGCGCGGGACCAGGAGGAAGCGTGGCCGCCAAGACCGCGGCGGAATCCGGGCTGAAGACGCTCTTGCTAGAACGCTCGCGAGTTCCCGGGGAGAAGAACGTATCCGGATTTGGCCTCACCTCCAAGGCATACCGCGATTTCCCATGGCTTCACCAGATGGAACTTCCCTCCATGCGGGTGGGTCGCAAGTGCGTGGCGCATATCCTTTCCCCGCCTCCCGAGTTGGCGGAGCGTATCTGCCTCTATTCTGGAACTTCCAGGCGTATCTCCTACCAGGAGGGTAAGGAGTTCTTCACCGTGATGATGCTCAGGCGCGAGTTCGACGAGTATCTGGCGAGGCAGGCGGTGGCCGCTGGCGCGGAGCTGCGCACCCTTTCCCTGGTCACCGGGCTGGTACGCGAGAGAGGAAAGGTCTGCGGAGTGCGCTTGGAAGGGGGAGAGGAGTTTCGCTCCCCGGTGGTCATCGGAGCGGATGGGGTACTCTCAACGGTGGCGCGCCATTCCGGCTTGCGGGAAAAATGGAGACCGGAAGAGGTGGTGAGCGTATGCTGCATCGACTTCTCCGCCTCTCGCGAGCGGCTTGATTGCGTTATAGATGATGCCACCTTCCACGGCTTCTTCGGGCCGGGCATCGGGGGCAACTACTTCATGTGCATGGCCGAGGGAGTGCATTTGGGTGGCCCCGGAGTGGGAAACAGCCTGATTTCGCGGCTTAAGCGCCGGCGTATCAAGCCGGCAAAGGAATTGCTGGATACCATCAAGGCTCCCTCCACACTTAATCTGCTCAAGGCGGTGGATGCGGTGCCCCGGGAGTGGCAGGCGCATCTACTGCCCTGGCTGGACCGCATGCCCACCAACATCTTTGGGGCGGGGGTGATGCTGATAGGAGACGCCGCGGGGCTGCCCGAGCCCATTTGGGCTGAGGGGGTTTGGCAAGCCATGTACTCGGGACGCTTGGCGGCGGAAGCGGCAAAGGAGGTCATCGACGAAGGTGATACCTCCTTCTCCTCCATGCAACGCTACCTGGACAGGCTGGAAGACAGTCCGGTAGGGCGGGACTTTATCGGGGGAGTGCAGATGCGCAATCTCTTCGAGTTACTGGGCGACCCGCGTGTGCTGGGTGAGCTCACCGAGATGATGGTGGACCTCTTCGTGGCCATGTTTATGAATGGCCAGGAAGTGCACGCCGAGGCGATGAGCCGCCTGTTGCCTATCTTGGCGGAGAACCTTCCCGCCTTGCTGGAAGTGGGACGCGTCTACACCCCGGTGCTTATGGAGATGTACTCTCAATCCTTGCGCGATAAATTGAGATTGCTCAAAAGCGTGGGGGCGATACTCTCCGGCATGACCAGCGACTTGGATCAGGTAGATGGTGATGGAACGTGAATGAGATGATGAAGAGCTTCCAAGACATCCCCTTTTATGTATCCGTGTGTGGTTATTGAGGTGGTGATGGAGCATGAGTGAGGAGTTAGATAGCTTCGACAGGTTCTCTTTAATCAATATCGTCCCCGCTTCCCGGGATTTCATACGGATAGAGGGGGAGAAATGCGCCGGATGCGGCGCCTGCGTGGTCATTTGCCCCATGGATCTATGGAAGGTGCGAGAAGGCCATGCGCGGTTGGTGGAGGATTACCGGGAGAAGTGCATGGAGTGCGGATCCTGCTTTATCACCTGTGAATACGGCGCCATCGATTTTTCCTACCCGCCGGCGGGAGAGGGGATCATTTACAAGTTCGCCTGATGCGAGGCGGATAGATAGGTGTTAATTATTTGCGGTAAAGGTATAAAGTTAAAAAGGGAAGGACTGACATTTTAATAGTATAAGAATAAGAATGCGATAGCTGTATATCGATTATGTGAGCACGGTCAAATTGGGGCTCTGGCAAATCAAGTCTTCATATAAGACCAGGTTATATAAGAGAAAGGCTCATATTTTATGGGTCAATTCATTTAAATAGATCACTGATATTCAATAAAATATATTAAAATAATAATTGTGCAGATCAAAAGATTATAGCGGGCAATAGCGGGCAAAGCAAAACCATTTAATCTTACCTTAGATGGCCGGAGTTTTTCCGTTTGATCGCCGCTAAAGGGTTATAAGGGGGTGATGATGTTCAGAAAATAGAAGGCCAAATCCTTTATGGATACGACTTAGAAAAATATCTACGCGTAAAAACGATGTTCTTTGTAAAAGAAGGTGATGATCCATTTGATTTCAGTAAAAAGATATAGTTCGGCGCCCAGGGCAGGCGTGGCGGTAATGCTGCTGCTGGCTTTGATATTGGTGGTCCCCCTGCAGGCGGCGTTTGGCTGGACGCCGAACGAAGAAAAATCGCAATCCAGCAAAGTCTCATTTACTATGCCCTTTTCTAGCGATTACTATTTTGCCGAGGGGTGTACCCGGCCGGGGTTCGAGACCTACTTCTGCCTAGCCAATGTGGGCGACGTTGTTGCCACGGCGCGCATCGACTACCTGCGGGGAGAGGGCGGATTGATCTCCCAGAACGTGACCGTTCCGCCCCGCTCGCGGGTGACTGTGCGGGCAAATGATTTCCTGGGCGAGGGAAATGACGCCGCCCACGATTTCGCCGCTCATGTGGAGGTTACCGCGGGCGAGATCGCCACGGTGGAGCGCCCCATGTACTTTAGATACAGGGGGATTTGGGATGGCGGAAGCGAGGCGATGGGGGCAAGCGAACTTTCCGATGCCTGGTGGTTCGCCGAGGGGTGTACCCGGCCGGGGTTCGAGACTTGGCTTACCCTGGGTAACGTATACGGTACCGATGTGGATGCCCAGGTAGTGTACAGATGTGCCGACGGATACGTTAAAAACGTGGACGTCGCCGTGCCAGCCGAAGGCCGCCTCTCCATACCTTTACATGATCCCACTCTGGGTATCGGGGTGGAGAATGGCAGCAGGGGGGACGTCTCCATCAGCGTGTATGGCGATGATGATCTGGTGGCGGAACGCTCAATGTACTTCAATTACGGTGGCCGAGTAGGAGGACACTCCGTGGTCGGTTGCTCCGTGCCGGAATCAGGTTTCCTCTTCGCCGAGGGCAGCTGCCGCCCCGGTCTGGACCCTTACATCTGCTTGTTTATTCAAGATGGAGTTGATGCTACCCCGGTGGAGTTCAAGTTTTTCTTGGGTGATGGCACCACCAAGACCCAGTTGATCCAGGTCCCAGTAAACAGGCGCTATACCCTGCGGGTGAAAGACGTTCTAGGAGAGGGGAACGGTCCCGCCTATGACTTCTCCGCGTATGCTCTTTCCACCGAAGGATACTTGATGGTGGCGGAGCGCCCCATGTACTTCAATTACGGGGGAAGGGATGGAGGCCATTGTGTGATTGGCTCCACCGAATTCGGGTCTACATTCTTCTTCGCCGAAGGAAGTTGCCGTCCTGGTTTTAACCCCTACCTGAGCGTGTTCGTCCCGGATTGGGGTTTCTTTATTACGGCTGAAGATGTCATTCAAGCGGAGATGGTTACGGTGGACGTGTACGTGGAATATTTCCTTGGAAATGGGACCCAGAAGGGTAAAAAGTACAGCGTGCCTATGGGCACCAGGCTGACAATCGATCCTCGTGAATTGATTGGGACAGGAGGAGAACCCGCTTACGATTTTTCCGCGTTGGTCTATGCCTTTTGGATATCGCCTTCGGGACCCATGGATTATCCATTGGTAGTGGAACGCCCCATGTACTTCTACTTCGGGGGCAGAGAAGGTGGCCACTGCGAGGTAGGGACTTTTTACTCTGATTAATAGGGGAAAGCGCGAGGCGCTGACCGCTTGAGCGAAGCTTTTACTGGGCCAGGGAAACGGGATATACAGGTTAAAGGATAGTGAAAAAAGGGGGATTCTCCATTGGGGAATCCCTCTTTTTTCTTAAATTACATCCCTTGGGGGCGATTAAACAGGAAGGCTAAATGTAAAAATGCGATATATCTAGAATGCCTTAGGTCACCAATAAAGAATTGCCGCTTTTCGCCAACGGGTTTTCCTATTTAATAGCTATTTCTTGACATAGATAGCGCTAGCGTGTTTAGAGGAAGTAAATGGTTGCTGGAGGAATTAGCGCAGGGACACTACGTAGACTTCGGAAGCATTGGCGATTTCGGGTGGTAAAAGTTATATAGTAGGTGAAGGGGTAGCGATAATTCATGATGGAGTTGGGGAGCATGAGCGTAAAAGCGGTCAAAGCCACGCCACTCAAAATAAAAGCGAATCTCAAAATCTACTTCTGTTTTCTTTTAACCCTTTTTGAAACTGAAATTCACCGGAGCGAGCAAGCAGCCCTTTTTCGGTCGGACAGTGTGATTAACCGAAAATACCTTAATTAGAATTATCAATATAAAGCCTTAACATAAATATAAAAAGGGGGGATTAATTGAGATGAAGAATGATCTACGGGAAAGAAAGATCGACGTGCACCACCACATCTTACCTCATTTTTACGTTGATGCCCTGGAAGAGATGGGCGTGGAAGAGGCGGGTGGTCGGGCCTTTCCCCCTTGGACTCCTCAGGACTCCATTTCCCTCATGGATAAGTATGGGATAAAGGCGGCGGTGACCTCTATCTCCGCTCCCGGCATCTACTTTGGCGATCCTAAGAAAGCGCGGGTCCTAGCGCGCAGATGTAACGAATATTCCGCCAACCTTAAAAGGGATTATCCCGGGCGTTTCGGAGCGCTGGCGGTTCTTCCCCTTCCCGACGTGGAAGGGTCATTGCGGGAAGTGGAGTTTTCCCTGGACAGCCTCCGGCTAGATGGAGTAATCTTGCTCACCAGCGCGGGTGAGCGCTACCTGGGAGATTCAGACTTCGACGAGCTCTTCGCTGAGCTGGATCGGAGGGATGCGGTAGTTTTCATTCATCCCCATATGCCCCCGAAGGTTAAAAGACCCAGACATGTTCTCCCCGGGTCTCTGTTGGAGTTCGTCTTCGAGACTACCCTGGCGGTGTCCAATCTTCTCTTCAGCGGCACCCTGGAGCGCTGTCCCCACATACGTTTTCTTCTGCCCCATGCGGGAGGAACCCTTCCTTATGTGACCTTGAGGCTTTGCCTGGGCCAGTTCTGGCCCGGCTTGCAGGAGAATATCCCCCAGGGGGTGATAGCCTACCTCAAGCGTATGTATTATGACACAGCGCTTTCCTCTTCACCCTTTGCCCTTCGCTCTCTTCAAGAATTAGTGGAAGATACCCAGATTCTTTTCGCCACTGACTATCCTTTCGCCCCGGAGTTAGCAACCATGGCCACTATCGGGGGCCTGGAGAGCTACGATGGATTCGAGGAAGACTCGTTGGAAAGGGTGTTTTACCGCAATGCCGCCCTCCTCTTTCCTCGAGTTCTCTAGATTAATAAATTTGTTCCCATCTTTTCCGTGGCGAAAAATGTGAAGGATTGCTATAAATACAGTAGTTTACCGATAGACGCGAGGGTTCTCGACTCCCAAGGGAGGATCAAATATATCAGTATTTTCTAATTCCAGTTGAGTGTTCGTGGGCGCGAGCGTCATCATCACAAAACCAAGCTCGTGTTGATGGTGTGGATGAGACCCAAAATATAACTTTCAGTTATTATCAAGACCGCCGTCAATCTTTGCGAGATGACTTTTCAAGGCGATTCGATAGAAGCCGGGTTATCTTTATGGGCGGATGTAGCGGAGTTTCGAATGGGCTAGTAAGGATAAATCTCTATAAAAGATCCGAGTTATCGCTTACCGCGCCTTCCGTAAGATCAACTAAGATGACGAGATAATAATTAACAGATTGTAATAATTTGAACTAGCGTATGAGTTTTAGCGCAATAAGAATTGATTGAAGTGCTTAATGCGACGAATGAAATGATTTTCGATTAAAACATGCTGGTAAGAAATCCAAGACTTGTGTAACTAAGTTAACCGAAGGAATTACTTCATTTTCCGTGCCATAAAGTTAACCGAAGAAATTACGCAACTTTATAAAGGATTTTCTCAAACAATTGCAACCTGTTTCCATTGGTTTTATAAAGCATGGGCGGTTTGCTTTGTTTACAGGCATTTTTCTATTGTGTTAATATAAACAAATGAAAAGGAGATTATCGACATTTCTTCTAGCGGCATTCCTGATCTTTTGCGCTGGGGCTATTTTTTCTATATTCTCCATATGGTTCTTTGGCGCTCAGATGAGCCGCGAGTCTTTGGCTGCTGAGGCGAGGGGCAGGGGTATCGCCGAAGAAATCCGCGCGTTGGAGAACGAGCGGGTGGATTGCGATAGTATCATACGACAAACCACCTCTAAGAGTTGGGATTTCGAGCGGTTCGATTCCGAGATCGAGGTACATAAAGACGGTTCCTTCACGGTGCGGGAGACCCAAGTTGTCAATTTTCATGGCAGTTTCACCTTCCTGACCAGAGATCTTACCACTCAGAAGGCGGAATTCAGCGAAGGAAGAACCTTCGGAGGGGTAAGAGTGAGCGACATTCAGGTATATGAGCTGGATGGCACTCCTTATGAACGAGAGCTGTGGAAGGTGGAGAACCACCGAGGGGGATGCACCGTGCGCATCCAATTCCAGGCGAAGGACGAACAGAGAGGCTGGATTATAAGTTACCGCATGAGCGGCGCCATGATCTACGCAGATGATTATGACCGCCTCTATTGGAACGCGGTTTCTCAAAATCGCTCGGTGCCCATAAAACATGCCAGAGTTACGGTCCAGTTGCCCACCGGATCCGATTTGGAAAAGGTGGAAACCACTTATTATACCTACCAAAACACCCAGAGTCTGTACCCTGGACAGTCAGCGAGTTCCGGGCTAGAGGGAGAGTTGCTCTGGTGGGAAATGGAAAATCTCCATCCCTATCAGGTACTCACTATTGACGTGGCTATGCCCAAAGGGATAGTGGAGGTACCTTTTGTGCACCAGATGGGTTTCTTCTTTATCATGCTGGCCGCCGCAGTCTCTCTCTTTCTGGCGGTGCTTGGCTATATGATGTTCATATGGTATCGCAGAGGTAGGGACGAGCGGGGTACCGAGCAGCCCTTGGTGAGCTTTTTGCCCCCCAAGGAGTTGAGTCCAGCTGCCCTGAGCTTTCTAGTGGAACAGAATTCCCGGATGGAAGAGCTCCCTATCACCGTGGTGGATCTAGCGGTTCGAGGAAAATTGAAAATCGTTGAGTTGCAGGATGAGAAGATACCTGGGCAGAGTAAGTTCCGTTTCATCAGGAAAGATTCATCGGAGGAAGGCCTACTCGCCCACGAGCGGGAGGTCATGAAGGGTTTATTCAAGAATGGCGATGAGGTATCGGAAGACGAACTTAAACTCTTTGAGACATTAATTAAAATATTAAAAGAAGTGAAAAAAGAGGTAAAGGAACGCAAGCTTTTCTATGATCAAGATCCGGAGAAGGTCACTGGCAAGTATTTCTGGAGGGGATTTAGTCTAGCTTTCTTCCCCTCAATACTTCTGATAATATTGTTGGCAAGTTGGATCAAGCTGAGTTCCCCTTATATTCTGCTGGCGGGAATTATACCCGCGGGGATTGCTGTGATGGTGGTGGGCAATTCCATGCCCAAGCGCACCGCTGAGGGTTCCAGGATCTTAGGGCAGGCCTTGGCGTTCAAGGAATATCTATCTACCGCCGAAAGAGGGGAGCTGGAGTCCATGACCGTCCAGAACATCCAGGAGAATCTACCCTACGCCATGGCCCTGGGGATAGCTGAGGAGTGGGCGAGGAAGTTCCAAGGCATATTGGTCTCTCAGCCGGATTGGTATCAAGGTTTAGGATCGTCTTTCAGTTCCACCAGCCTGGTGAGCAGGCTGGAGGCAATGTCCGTTCTTGTTGTCGCTTCCGCGATCCCTCATTCCTCCAGCTCGGGTGGGATGTCCCATTCAAGCTCGTTCGGCGGTTTCGGCGGAGGTTCATCCGGGGGCGGCTTCGGTGGAGGTGGCTCTTCCGCCGGTTGAGAGTCGGATTTCCCTTTAGTGGCGGGGTTTAGCACGATGCGAAATCAGGATTTCGCATTCCTCATAAAATCAGCCCGCGTAGAGATGGGATGGACTTAAGATGCTATATCGTTTCAGTGGGCGCTTTACGGGTTGAAAAATTTTGAGAGACCGCGCTATCATCCTGGCAAAACAAGCAAATTAGACAGGGAGAAATGAGTAATCTCCATATGTTCGATCTAGGAATCATGGTACTACCACTAGTGGAGGAGACGAAGAGAGTAAAGGAGATAGTGGAGAAGGTGGCAGTGCTCGTGTTCTAGCTGGGCAAGGTGATAATGGAGGCGGTTGACGCCTACCTGGACTTAACCGGAGATAGCTTTGAAAGCTATTTTTCGATAAAATGTTGAAGTTGTCGGTGTAGATGCTTGGAAGATGTTGAGGGGGGATGAAAATGGATGAGCTGAAGATTCCCGACGATATATCTGTACGCGATTTCTTCGAATCCTTCGTGCCCGAAACCTTCTATCAGGTGGTGAAGGAAAAGCCCATCCCCAACATGGAAGGGACAGAATTCACCCTGGAGGTTAGACTCATCGGTGAGGGGGGTGCCGAATACAGCGTTACCATCCGGGACGCGAAAGAGATAGAGGTGAAACCCGGGAGCATGGAGAAACCCATGGTGCGGCTGGAAGCGCCGGTGGCGGCTTGGAGAGCCGCCATCAAAGGGGATATGGAGGGGGCGGACTTAGTGGCAAACCCTCTGCAGTTCGTCTCCATGATCGACCGCGGGATGTACGACGCGGTTAAGGAGACTAAGGGGACGGTCGTATTCAGCCCCATCTTCCAAGAGGGTCCCCCCGTAGAGATGAAACTGGTGATGAACGGAGCGGAATCCCCCATGGTGAAATTGAGCGCCAAGCCGGAAGATTTCTACGCGATGTCAACAGGCAAGCTGAGCGGCCCCATGGCTTTCATGCAAGGTAAGCTGAAGATCGAGGGGGACATGTCTTTCGCTATGCAACTGGGAAGCGCGTTCATGAGAATGATGGGATGATCGGAACCATAGTCCGGCAAAAATAAAAGCGCATAAGCGGGATGATCGGAAACATAGTCCGGCAAAAAATAAAAGCGCATAAGCGGGATAGTCGGAACCATTATCTAGCAAAGTTATGGCTCATAAATGGGATGATAGGAACCATAGTCCGGCAAAAATAAAAGCGCATAAATAGTTTAAGTGGAAGTTTCACCATGACCTCAAACCATTGTAGGTGATAAGCGAGTCTTTCAAGGTTATCGATTAGTCTTAAATCATGACATAGATT
>JACVIX010000112.1 GCA_015711725.1 Candidatus Geothermincola primus
GGAGGGTCATGGTGACATGGGCGGGGTCTGGATTAGGGTTCTGCAACACTATCCAAGTCTCCATTCCCCCCGCGGTGCATCCCTCCGCCAGGTACCAAGTGAAGTCTTGCTCAAACGCCACATCCACGTGGTGATTTTCTTTCACGTTATGAATGACGTATGGATTGGAGATGGGCTGGATTTGCCCATTATCGATGATGGAGGCTATATGGTAACCGGGGTCGGTTGCGATACTTATCTGGGCGTCGCATCCGTGTGCCACCTGCTGGGTGGCGGGATTCACCTGGCCATGGTCCCCTACAACCGAGGCGGTTACCGTATGTGGTTCCCAGAATATTGCGAGTCCTTGACGGGAATCCTCGCCGATGGCGGTGAAACTTCCCCCAGAGAAGAGGACGTTCCCATGGGGAGAAAGGGCCAAAGACTCCACTAAATTGTTCGCGTCGGGGTTAAAGGGAGTGGCCGTGCCTGTGGTGGTGTCCAATCCAGCAATGAAGTTGCGGGTTTGGCCTCCTATAAAGTTAAATGCTCCTCCGGCGTAGAGGGTGCTTCCGTCGGGAGATATGGCCAAAGAGGAGACCTCGCCCGAAGCGTTGGGATTAAAGGACTTTAGTTGCCCGTTTGCAACGTCCACCGCGGCGATAAAGTTGCGTTCCTGCCCTCCAAGGGTGGTGAATTGTCCCCCCACATACAAAGTATCTCCGATGAGGCTGAGATTTCTTACCCCACCATTGGCATTGGGGTCAAAATCGCTTCCGACGCCGGTTTGTGCATCTACGGCGGCGAGGCGGTTGCGGTTCTTACCACCGATGGAGGTGAACCAACCCCCTACATAAAGAGTATTTCCGGAAAGCGCCATGGAAGAAACCACATATTCCGCATCGGGATTGAAAGAGGTGGCATGTCCGGTTTGGGCGTCCACTGCGGCGATATAATTGCGATTCTCCCCTCCGATGGCGGTGAAGTAACCTCCCGCATACAAGACATTTTCCGCCGCGACCAGGGATAAAATAGCGTTATTCGGTTCTGGCTTAAAGGGTGTGGGGTGGCCGGTTTGGGTGTCGATGGCGCCTAGATAGGCGCGGTCCTCTCCTCCTATGGAGGTGAAGTCCCCTCCCGCATATAGAGTTCCTCCAGATAAAGCCAAGGATCGTACCACCCCGTCCGCGCCAGGGTTAAAACTAGTTGGAAGGCCAGTTGAGTTATTGATGGCGGCGATGCGGTTGCGGTCCTGCCCTCCGATGGAGGTCAACCATCCCCCCGCATAGAGGGTGTTTCCCTGAATGGCAAGAGCCATTGTAGGTCCATTAACGTTTGGGTTGAAGCCGGTCACTGCTCCGCTTTCGGCGCCCACCGCTCCGAGCATGTCGCGATTCTGCCCTCCGATGGAGTTGAAAAATCCTCCCAAGTAGAGCGTGTCCCCGGATAGAGCCAGGGTGTAAACCGGGCCATCCACATCGGGGTTAAATTCAGTGACATGGCCGGTATTAAGATCTATAGCGGCAAGGCGGTTGCGGTTCTGCCCACCGATGGAGGTGAACCAACCCCCCACGTAGAGGGTGGTGCGATCCTCGGAGAAGAGCAGTGCTTGAACCACAGTTTCGGGGTCGGGTTTGAAGTCGGTTGCAATGCCTGTATGGACATCCAGAGCAGATAGATAGTCGCGTTGTTTCCCTCCGATGAAGGTGAAGAATCCCCCCGCATAGAGGATATCCCCGGATAGAGCCAGGGTGGATATCCGAGCGTCCGCGTCGGGGTTAAAATCAGTGGCGTAACCGGTTGTGGTATCCAAGGCGGCGAGGTAATGGCGATCCTGTCCTCCAATGGAGAAAAACTGACCCCCCGCATAGAGCGTTTTGCCGTCAGAGGACAATTCCAATGCCGAGACTGGGCCATTGGCATCGGGTCGGAAGGGTGACACGGTCACTTTTTCCACATCGAGGGCGGCGAGATAGCTACGGTCTTCCCCTCCTATATTGGTAAAATGACCGCCCACATAGAGGGTTTTTTCAAACAAATGTATGGACAATATAGGGCCATTGACGTCTATCCTAAAGGAAGAGACGCTTCCATCAGGAAGTATACGAGCCAAGTGCCGGCGCTCTTCCCCGCCCACCCTGGTGAAATTTCCTCCTATGAACCAACCTCCATACCCATCGGAAATTACCGCGTTCACGTTTCCGTTCACTCTCGGAAAGGGAATTAAAGGGCTTCCGGTGGAGGCATCCAAGGGTACTCCATGCCCGGTATTGGGACCCAAATAGGTGAAATCCCCACCGATATAAGTGACCTCACCAGCGGGAAGGATGCTGTATACCGGACCATTGGTCACCCAGGCATCTTCCCAGGGACTGGAAGAGGGATCCGCAAAAGCAGGAGGTGTCCGCTGGAGCGCTATCGGTATGATGATGGAGAAAAACGTTAACCATAGAGCCAATGCTGCCTTCATCAAGCTTTCGTGCCCGCTTACCCTATGGTAGGAAATCATTTATTTGGCTTTCTTTAATCATTTAATATCTTGTAACATTACGTTTCGTCGACAGAACCTCAAACCCCCATTTCAGCTTTTTCTCCATTATCCCTATGTCAATTATTTATATCGTAATACCCGTTTATCGACTTAAACTTCACATGATAGTAAAAAACCCGAATTTTAAAGTTGATTCATCTCGTGAAAGTTTGCCAACTATTTCTCAACTTAAACTATCACTGCTGATTCTTTCTGAGCATGACACCGGGGAGCACTCCTTTGACCGACTCCCCGCCGTCCACCACCAGCTGGCCGTTGATGATCACCATCTCCAAGCCCTCGGGATAATGTTTGGGATCCCTGAAGACAGCCTTGGTCCCGAACTTCTCCGGTTCCATTAGGAGCAGATCGGCGTAGTAGCCCTCTTTTATCAGTCCCCGTTTTTTGATCCCGAACCATTCCGCGGGAAGGGAGGTGCAGCGTTTGATGGCGGTGGGCAGGTCCACCAACTTGTATTCATAGACGTAGCGCTGGATGAACTTGGGATAGCAACCATAGAATAGGTAGGAGGGCATGCCGAAACCCAAAAGGATAGTATCGGTGGTGATCATAGTTTGGTCATCGGCCAGCGCCGGGAAGGTATACCTTTCGGTGAAGGCGTCATCCGGTTCCGAGAGAGATTCGAAGACCAGCACCCTTCCCTCCTCCTCCACCAACAAATCGCACATGATATCGAAGGGGTGCCTTCCCTGTTCCTCCGCCAGCTCGGTGAAACGCCGCCCCTCCAGGTGACGGTTCTTCTCGCTTCCCACGCCCATGATGGTCACCGCGTCCCAGCCCAGCTGGCGCATGATATTAAGAGACCAGTCATTCTTGCCGCGGTGAGGCCACTGGGGACGCCCTTTCTCGATGTCCTCAAGCAATTCCGCCCGTATCGTCGGGTCGCCGGCTTTACTCAGTATCTCCTCTTTGGTGCCCTGCATCGCCCAGGGAGGAAAGAAAGCCAGCAACAGGGTGAACCCGGCGGTGGTGGGCATGATGTCCATGCTTATGGCGGTGCCAGAGGAACGATGGCGTTCCAGCATTTTGAGGATGCGGTTCATCTCCCCATAGACCAAGGGTTGAGGTACTATCCTGGTGCTTATCTTGGAGTTTCTCGCCAACCATTTGAGAACTTTAAGTCCCACCGGGTGCAGGGGTCCCAGCCAGGGTATGGAAAAGATATGGGATACCTGCCCTTTAATATCGTGAGTACGTACCACCTCCGCAACTTCGTCTATCGCTTTACCCAAAGTATTGGCGGTGTATGAGCGCAGGTGGCTGGTGAAGATGGCTTCGTGCCTCTTCAGTGGGCGGGATAGCTCCACCAGTTCCCGGGTATCCGAGGCTAGACCGGGAAAGTATTGAAGACCGGTGGAGAGGCCGAAAGCCCCCGCCTCCAGGGACTCCTCCAGAAGCCTGCGCATGTGCTTGATCTCCTCATCGGTGGCCAGTCGCACCTCCATCCCCACCGCGGAGATACGCATCAGCCCATGGGGAACCAGAAGCGCCATGTTCAACAGCAGCCCCTTTTCGTCCATCGCCTCCATGAATTGGGCCATTGACTGCCAGCCCAGCCCAGCGCTGAAGTCCATCTGGGTGAAGGTCTCCAAGTAAAGCCTCTGCCCTTCCCAATTGCTCTTGGTAACCGGGGCCAGGCCCATCCCGCAATTGCCCCCCACAAAGGTGGTGATTCCCTGGCGAACCAGGGGCTCCAGCAATTCCGCCGCGTTCTCTTTGACATGGGTCATGTCCGCGTGGGAGTGCACGTCCACGAAGCCGGGGCAGATTACCTTTCCATCCGCTTTTACCCGGCGTGCCCCCTCCGACTGGCTCAAGTCCCCGATCTTCTCGATTACTTTTCCTTTAATGCCTAAGTCCGCGCGGTAGGGCATCTTCCCCGAACCGTCCACGATGACGGCGCCTTCGATTATCAAGTCAAACATCACTTTACCCCCTCCATCCATCCTTCCCGTTATCGCTTTATTCTCCAATGTCGCTTTATAAAAGATTATCACTTAAGGAAAGCTTAGTTAAGGGAACAATCGACGCAAGGTTTTTAAGAAATCCTATCTTCTGCGACGCAAACGCGATGGGAACGAATGCGAGGGTCGCATAAGGGAGGTGATATAAAAAGCCAGTTTGATATGGGACAAACAAGCAAGCTTATTCATCATCCCGTAAAAATGGCGATATATGGCGATGACCTAGCCGCTTTTTGTAAAGCGTTATTATAAAGTGTTCTTACTTCCTCTCCGAATATCCATGTGAGCGAGATAATAAAAGTTTAATTTCAAAAAGTCTCATCATTATGTTAACTTTCGCTCGATAAGATCAATTGGAGGTGACCAGATGCGCAGCCCATTTTTTTGTGGAGAATGTGGAACTCCCCTATATATAGGCAAGGTTCACGTATGGAAGGACAATGGGGTGATCGCTCACGCGGTCAAGCCCTACGATCACGTGATATTCTTGGAATCGGAGAATATCGACCGCATATTCCAGATAATCGACGAGATGCTGGGGTTTTCCGTGCAAAATATCGTCAAGGAGTGCACTCGCCGGGGAAACCGAATGTTCATGGAGACCAATATACCCAAGCCGGTGAGGAGGGCGTTCTCCCGGCTGCCCCGGTTTTCCAGCCAGATCATCGGTCTCACGGGAAGAATGCTTGGCTACGGCTGCACTGATTACGTGGGCTACCGTCTCAAGGGGGATGATGCGGACTGCCTGGTGCAAGTGGTCCATCATCCCTACTCCCTCACTTCCATCATGGCGGACGCCCTGGGTGTCACCGAATCCTTCACCGGAAACGACGGGGAGGCGGAATCCCTGCCCTTAGGTGAGGACAGTTATCTCATCGTCATCCGCCTAGGTTGTCACCCCTCCGGCCTGGAGGAAAGGCTACATCTCTACCAGCCTGTCCTGAAGGATACCGGATTTCGCTTCAAACGTTGTTCACGCTGTGGCCTGCCCCAAGAACTCAGCAACAACTATTCTTGGGACCTGAAAAAGGGCTTTATTCTCAACCGACGCACCTCCAGAAGGATGGTGCTCACCGGTTTCAACAATTACGAGGCAGTCTTCCAGGAACTGGAGAAGGAGATCGGCGAGGAGATTCCTCAGATGATCATCGACGCCCAGAGGCGCTTCGTGCGGGAGAGCCAATGGGAGGAGAACTGGCTGGAGTCTGAGGAAGTCCTACGTCGGAATCTGATGCTCAGGGGTCTGGGCTTTCCCTCCTTCCTCCAATGGAACAACGGAACGGCCTCCCTTTCCATTCTCAACTGCCTCATTCCCAAGCAGGTGGTGGGCATCCTCCAGGGATTTCACGAGTTAAAAACGGGAAAGGAGAAGAGCGACTGCTCTTGGGATCTCTCCGAAGAGGGCGATCTGAATATCACCCTGAGCTGAGCCATCACTTCAGGTGAAAGAATAGGGAAATATCCATGGATCCCTAAAAACCGCCCCGAAAGACATTTGCCTATCCCTACAAAGGCACTACGATATCTTTGGAAACTACTTTTAACCTCGCCTCTCCACCAGTTCTTTGGCCTTGAGTGCGGCTTCGAAGGCATTAGGAGCGTAGCCACTGGCGCCGATCTGATCCGCGAATTCCTGGGTAATAGGGGCGCCACCCACCATCACCAGAGCCTCGGGGTCCACTTCGCGTAAAGCCTGGATTACCGGCTGCATATTTTGCATGGTGGAAGAGAGCAGCGCCGAAAGTCCCATAATCTGGGGTTTGAATTCCTTGTAAGCCTCCACGAACTTCTCCTTTTTCACGTCTTCCCCGATGTCCACCACTTCGAAGCCCGCCCCCTCCAAGCACATGCGCACCAGGTTTTTGCCGATGGAGTGAATGTCACCCTGCACCGTCCCCAACACCACAAGGCCGCGTCCTCTCATCTCTCCTCCCAGGTAAGGTTTGAGCACTTCCAGGCCCGCCTCCATAGCATAGGCGGCCACCAACAATTCGGGGATAAAGGCCTCTCCCTGACTGAAAAGCCTTCCGATCTCCTCCATGGCGGGCATCATCCCTTCCTCTAGGAGACGCCGGGGTTCCATTCCACGGCCCAAGCCACGCTCCAGTAATTCCTTTACCTCGTCTTCCTCTCCCGCCATGACGGCTTTTTTTATACGTAAGAGCAATTCTTCCATGGCGCCCTCCTTAGTCCTCAATTTTGATGGGATAGACCCCATACTTACGCGCGGCTTTGACCATGGCGATGTAGTTCTCTGGTTTGCAGCCTGGGTGAATGGAGTTGGAGGAGCTGATTACGTAACCCCCTCCAGGAGCGGCCACCGCGATAGTTTCCTTCACCGACTTCTCCACCTCTTCCTCGCTCCCAAAGGGAAGCAGATAGGTGCAGTCGATGTTCCCTAGGATACACAGACGATTCCCGTAACGGTTCTTGAAATCACCTATATCCATGCACTGTGGCTGCACCGGGTGGAAACCGTCGAAACCCGCCTCCACTATTCCGTCCATGATGGGCCACATGTTGCCATCGGAGTGTTTGAAGATAAGCAGGCCTCTGGCGTGTGCATGCGCGGTGATTTCCTGATGATAAGGGAGCACGAACTCCTCGTACTGCGCCGGGGACATCAGGGTGGTTTGGCTGAAGGCCAGGTCTCCGTCGATAGCGATGATATCCGCTCCCAGGTCAGCGCACATGTCCACCACTTCCAAGATATAATCGGTGACCACGCGAGCCAAATCTTTTACGAATTGTGAATTTTTCATGTAGTAAAATAATAATTTCTCCATACTTCCCAGAAGAGTCCAGCTCTCCCTAAAGGGACCCGGCTGGACCACTACCTGGGCGATCTCATCGCCGAAGCTCCCCTTGGCGGCCATGAGCATAATCAGGTCGGATTCCTGAGGATGGTAGGGTTTAAGCTCCTTGAGATCTTGGGGGCCAGCGATCGGTCCGCCCACGGCGGTGGCCTCTCCCTCCTCGCTGATGCGCAGAATCCTCCCCCAGCCATCTTTTACGTGATCCTTATCCACCGGTTCGGTGCCCAGAAGCCCGATGGAGGTGATGCCATCCAGTTCCAACTCCCGCACGATGGTGAAGAGGGTGGCCACTAGTTTCAGTTTCTCCTCGGTGGTCATCTGTTGGGCGAATTTCATGGGTGGAAGGTCTTCGGTAAAGAATCGTCCTAGTTTGATTATGGATTCCTCGTTGAAAGCCATCTCCCATACGGGGACTCGGTCGGGTTCCTTCAAAGCGAAGGCTGCCAGCATGCGCTCTCTGCCGTTCATATCCCCTCCTTTTTCCATTAAGCGTTCTCTATAACATTATCATATTTAAATATTAATTAAATCTCCTGTCCGGAAATTTTGATTCACGTCTTCCTTTTTTTAAATGCTCTTTCTGCACCCCACACCATAATTCGGGGCTTCCATAGACCAATCTGCCGCTATTGTGGTTTGCTCGAAGAGAGCGATTCAAAGCAGCTTAGTAAGAGCTCCGTCCCATTACTTACTATTTGTTAATTTTCTTTCATTAAATGAGCCGCCTTTATAAGCATGATATAAAGACGCCCATCCAGCTTAACGCGAATGCTAGGATGATCGTAACTTCGCGAACCGGCCTTTTTTACTGAAATGCCAAGCTCAAGAATAATCCCGGGGGAATCTGGGAATAATCATCTGGACGATAAAGAGATGATGCATTTAGGAAAATGATCAAAAGGAGGGGAATTCATGAAGGTTCTTGTCACGGGAGCCGCGGGTTTCATCGGCTCCCACCTCGTCCGCAGACTGCTGGAAAGAGGAGATGAGGTAAGGGGGCTGTTGCTGCCAGGGGAGCCAGACCGGGGCCTGGAAAAATTGGGCATGGAGGTGATGCGTGGAGATTTAACCCAACCCTCCTCTATCAAAGGCGTGGCGGAGGGATGCCAGAAGGTCATCCATTGCGCCATGCGGGTGATCGACTGGGGCAGGAAAAAGGATTTCTTCTCCGTGGGGGTGGACGGCACCAGGTATTTATTGGAGGAATGCTCGGGAAAGGTGGAACGTTTCGTCTTCTTGAGCTCCATCGCCGCCTATGGCCCGGTGGTGCACATGAAGGACTTCGATGAGGATACCCCGTTGGTGAGGACGGGAATCCCTTACGCCGACGCCAAAATAGAAGGGGAACAACTGGTTCACGCCTACCGCTCTAGGGGAGCCATGGATACCACCATCATCCGTCCCGCCAATGTCACCGGCCCGGGGAGCGTATGGGTGCGGGAAACGCTGGACGTATACCAACGGGGACCTCTTCCTTTAATCGACGGGGGTCGTTACAGCGCCAGCCTAGTGTACGTGGAAAACCTGGTGGACGGGATCGTTCTGGCTCTGGACAGCGAGACCGCTAAGGGAAGGACCTACAACTTAAGAGACGATTACCAAGTAACCTGGAAGGAGTACCTGGAAAGCCTGGGCGCCTTAATCGGCAAGAAGCCCATAGGCTCCCTTCCCTTCTCCTTAGCCTTCAAACTGGGGTGGGTATGCCAAACCATCTTCACGCCGCTGGGTATCCGCCCCCCCATCGTTGCCTACACCGTGGGCCTCACCGGCAGGGATAACGACGTATCCAATCGCCGGGCCAAAGAGGAACTGGGTTGGCGCACCAGAGTCCCCTGGGAAGAGGCTTGGTCAGCCATTGAGAAGTGGGTCCGGGAGGAATACGTGCCTCACAAACAGAGGACTCAGTCGGGATAAAACGCCGCAAGTCAAAGGGAGGTGTGATTATGGGAGAGACGCATGGAGGCCGCATCGTGGCCAAATACTTGAAGGACGTGGAGGGAATCGACACCATCTTCTCCCTCTCGGGCGGTCATATCATGCCCATCTACGACGGGTGTCTGGAGGAAGATTTAAGAATAGTAGACGTACGCCACGAGCAGGCCGCGGTGATGATGGCTCACTCCTGGTCCATATATCGGGGCCTACCCGGGGTATGCCTGGTCACCGCCGGCCCAGGGTTCACCAACTCCTTAACCGGGGTGGTCAACGCTTATCTGGAGAATGTCCCGGTAGTCATCTTAAGCGGCATGGTGGCCTTGCGAGACCTAGATAGAGGCGCCCTCCAGGACATGGATCAGTTGAGCATGGTCAAACCGGTGGTGAAATGGGCGGGCAGGTGCCACGAGATAAAGAGGATACCCGAATACCTGCAGACGGCCGTGAGGAACGCCGTCTCCGGCAGACCTGGACCCACTTACCTGGAGATTGCCCCAGAAGCTCTTTATTCGACGGTGGACCAATCCGAGGTAACCCTTCCCGCGAAACCCACCATAAGACACGCAATGGTTCCCGACCAGGAATCCCTGAACCAGGCAATCGACCTAATCAACGGCGCGGAGAGGCCGCTGCTGTTGGGGGGAAGCGGGGTGGGGCTCTCCGACTGCCAGGAGCAGCTGCGCGCCATGGTTGAAAAGACCGGGATGCCTTATATGCTCATGAACAATGGTCGGGGGGTGCTCCCCGACGAACACCACCTTTCGCTTTGGGATGGTGGGCTGGCAGGAATGCTTGCAGCCCTCTCCATGGCCGACGTGGTGCTGGCCGTGGGTATCCGTTTTAACTGGGTGCTCAATTATGGCGAGCCCCTGGCTAACGCCAAGGTAATTAAGGTGGATATCCACCCCGCCGAGATCGACCGCAATCGGATAGCGGACGTGGGACTGGTAGGCGACGCGGGGCAAGTACTGGAGCTGCTCAACCGAGGGCTGGAAAGAAAAAACCGCGAGGAGTGGGCTCGTTCCCTTAAAGGCATCTTCGCCACCCTCACCGAGGATGAGCGGCAGCAGATGGAGACCCCTTCCGACCCCATCCATCCCTTCCGCCTCATCCACCAGTTAAGGGAAGCCACCGGAGACGACGCCATCCACGTGGTGGATGGAGGAGACACCCTATATTTTGGCCTTATCGGCTTGAGAGCCAAGGAGCGGGCAGGGGTGATCGGAAGCGGCACCCTCTTCGGTTGCCTGGGCACCGGGGTACCCTTCGCCATCGGCGCCAAGGTGGCTTGCCCCCAGAAAAGGGTTGTGCTGGTGACCGGGGATGGTTCCTTCGGGTTGAACGCCATGGAGATGGAGACCGCAGTTCGCCATCAAATCCCCATCGTGGCGATCATATGTAACGACTGCGCCTGGGGCATGGTCAAACACTCCCAGGAGCTATTCTACGATCCCTCCCGGGTATACTGTACCGAATTGGGGGTGGTCCATTACGAAAAGGTGGTGGAGGCGCTGGGAGGACATGGGGAACTGGTGACTAAAGACGAGGAGATACTGCCGGCTATCCGGC
>JACVIX010000113.1 GCA_015711725.1 Candidatus Geothermincola primus
CAATCAATGCGATAAGCAAATGGAACGTCAAACCCGACGTTCTTGGGTTCGGAATCTCCAATGAACGAGATGGTATCGTTTTCCTAGGCAAATGCGGCCACGGAACTAGTGGTAGGCAAAGTACTTTCATTCTTGTTATGAGCGACTAGACGGGCGGGATGCTGGGTGGAAATCTAGCGCATAGGTTCATCCCCCTTGATTTTCTCCCGCTCCCTGCATGAAGCGAATGAAGGGCCGGTCGAGACCGGGTTGAGACCGGATCGCAATCTACGACCCCAAACCTCAACCCACATAATTTATGAAGATGGTCCGGTCGAGACCGGATTGAGACTGGATCGCAATATGCGACCCCAAAACCGCGAACGACATAATCTATGAGGAATGTCCGGATAAGACCGGGTTGAGATAAAGCGCAACCAATTAACCCTTCAGCCTCTCCCGAAGGAACTTGATTACATCTTGTAAATGGGAGTTCTGCGCTTGGAATCCGCCCACCTCCACCACTTGTTTTATTAGGCGTGTTTTCGGGGAAAATATAAAATTTAGGGGAAATATTAAGGGAAAATATAAAATAGATATAATACGAAATAAGTAATGGTCGTAAATTTAAGTAATAGACGCAGAGTGATTGGGAATTATGTCGGCGTTTCGCTTCGCTACCAAGTGTGGTAGTCGGTTTTTAAAAATAGTTTAGATAGATTGTCGGTGGATACTTAAAGAGTGGACACGGCTCAATGAAGTTGGGAGTAGCTTTCCTTAAGGCGATATCGATGGATTTCTGCGGAGAATGGAAAGTGTGGTGAGATGAGCGGGGAGGATATCTACGACGTGTTGATCGTGGGGGCGGGTCCCGCGGGGCTGGCGGCGGGAATCTATTGCGCCCGCAAGATGCTGCGCACGCTGGTGGTCTCCAAGGACGTGGGAGGCCAAGCCGCCTGGTCCTGGGAGGTGGAGAACTATCTGGGCTATCAGCTGGTCTCCGGGGCGGAGCTGGTGAGCCGCTTCTATGAGCACTTGCAGGCGTTCCAGGTGGAGCTGCGCGAGAGGGAAGAGGTCAAGGAGATCGCCGGAGGAGACGGCGCCTTTCGGGTGGGGACGGACCAAGGAAGTACCTACCAAGCCAGCTCGCTGATCATAGCCTCGGGCAAGGTCCCCCGCCCTCTCAACGTCCCGGGCGAACGAGAGTTTCGGGGAAGGGGGGTGGTCTACTGCGCCACTTGCGATGCCCCCCTCTTCGCCCGCAAGGAGGTGGCGGTGATAGGCGGGGGCAACTCCGGACTGGACGCCGCGCTGCAGCTCTCCAAAATCGCTAGCAGGGTTTACCTGCTCACCATAGAGGAGCGCTTGACCGGGGACCCCATCACCCAGGAACAGCTGAGCGGGGCGGAAAACGTGGAGGTACATCTGAAGCATCGGGTGGTGGAGATTAAGGGCGAGACCTTCGTGAAATCCATGGTGGTGGAGGATCTTGCCACCGGCGATACCCGGGAGATACCCTTACAGGGCGTGTTTATCGAGATCGGCACCATCCCCAGCTCCGGTTTCCTGCGGGGCGTGGTGGAGCTAAATCAGGCTGGAGAGGTAATCATCGATTCCAACAACCGCACCAGCGCGCCGGGAATCTTCGCCGCCGGCGACGTCACCAACGTCACGGAGAAACAGATCATCATCGCCGCAGGCGAGGGAGCCAAAGCCGCCCTCTCCTGCTACGCCTGGCTGGTCTCCAACAAAAAAATTTAAAGGGCATGGGAAAGGGAGGAAAACCCGCGAAGTTTGAGTTTTAGAGGCTTATGGTGAGAGGGGAGTCTCGCGCACCCCTCTCGGACGACGGGTGATGAAAACCCGCGAAGGTCGAGTTTTAGAGGTTTATGGATTTATGATAAGAGGAGGGTTTTGCGCACCCCTCTCGGACGACAGGTGAGGAAAACCCGCGAAGTTTGAGTTTTAGAGGCTTATGGTGAGAGGGGAGTCTCGCGCACCCCTCTCGGACGACGGGTGATGAAAACCCGCGAAGGTCGAGTTTTAGAGGCGAAGATGCAGTTTCATCGGATCATCGAGGAGAATGTAGCCAGGTTCGGGGAGTACCGAGCCCTTTACTTCGAGGGCAAGTACTACACCAACCTGGAGCTTTTCAGCCGCGCCCATCGCGCCGCCGGGGGGCTGCGGGAACTGGGAATTGAGCCTGGCGAGGTGGTAGTGGTGCACATGTCCAACTCGCCGGACGTGGGCGCGGTATACGGAGGATGTCGCCTTATCGGGGCGGTGATCTGTCCCACCCTCTTCTTGCTGAGCCAGGAGGAGATGCGTTATATCATCGAGGACTGCCAGGCGAGGGCGGTGGTGACCACCCCGGAGTTCGAGGAGAAGATAGAGGGCGCGGTTGAAAATTTAAAATATGTAAAAAATATTATAATCGCCGAGTCCCCACCAGCCCCGGGAAGGCTCACCTTGGGGGAGCTGATGGAGGGCCAACCCGAGCGCGTCCAGCCCGAGGAGGTATCCGAGGACGAGCTCTCCGTGCTCCTTTATACCTCGGGAACCACAGGGAAGCCCAAAGGGGTGATGCTCTCCCACCGCAACCTCTACTCCAGCGCCCTCTCCATCATCGAGACCCAGAAGATAGATCGCCGGGAAGTGGGATTCACGGCTCTTCCCCTCTCCCACTCCTTTGGCCTCACCGTGAGCTCCTGCGGGTATATGACGGGAAATTTCGGGGTGCTGCAGCGCTGGTTCAATGTGGATGAGTTCTTCGAGCTCTCCCAGCGTTTCAAGATCAACTCCATGGCGGGGGTGCCCACCATGTACGCGCTGATGGTCTACCACCCCCGCGCCCATGAATACGACACCAGCTCTTGGAAGAGGATGGCGGTGGCGGCGGCGCCCTGCCCGCTGGAACTGCACCAGGCTTTCTATGAGCGCTTCGGGGTGCGGCTTATGGAGGGTTACGGCCTCACCGAGGCGGCGCCGGCGGTGACCGTGCACCACCCGGGGATGCCGATCAAACCAGGTTCGGTGGGCCAGGCGCTTATAGGGGTGGAGGTCACCATTCGGGGGGATATGGATGAGGTCCTCCCCGCGGGGGTTACCGGCGAGGTGGCGGTGAGGGGACCCAACGTGATGCTGGGCTATTACCGGCGGCCAGAGGAGACGGAAAAGGTTATCAGGGATGGATGGCTATATACCGGGGACATGGGGTACTTGGACGAGGATGGCTACCTCTTCCTGGTAGAGAGAAAGAAGGACCTGATCATCCGCGGGGGCTTCAACATCTATCCCCGGGAGGTGGAGGAGGTGCTCACCGCCCATCCGGCGGTGGCAGAGGCGGCGGTGGTGGGCAAGGAGAACCCCGTCATGGGAGAGGATGTGGTTGCTTTCGTAGTGGCAAATCCTGGAGCCCAGGTCACCCCCGAGGAGATCGTCGCTTTCTCCCGGGAAAGATTAGCCACCTACAAGTGCCCGCGGGAGGTATACTTGGTGGACGCGCTTCCCAAGAACGTTTTGGGGAAGGTGATGCGCAAGGACCTCCGGGCTCAAATGGGACCTCCGGGCTCAAATAGAGGGTAGGGGAGATTGACCGCAAGAAAAAGCGCGTTCAAGCGAAGTGGGGATGAAATCGACCTTTGATAAAGAGGAAGGAAGTTCTTGGGTGGCGACCTCCAGTCCCATTGTGGAGATATCCTCGCGTCACAATATATTCATTGAGTAAATCTTAAGCCGAATTCTATTTACGCCTTTCTTGCTCCCTCGAGCATCCTACCTCACGCGTCACAATATATTCATTGAGTAAATCTTAAGCCGCAGTTTTATCTACGCATATCCCGCTTCATAAGCTTCCTACCTCACACGTCACTATTTTTTCATTGAGTAAATTATAAAATGGTGTTTTATTTAGCTGCGGCTCCATCCCTCGAGCATCCTACCTTACGCGTCACAATATATTCATTGAGTAAATCTTAAGCCGCAGTTTTATCGATGTCTTTTCTCGCTCTCTCGAGCATCATAACTTGCGCATCAAAAAATTTTTATGGAGTGAGTTGTAAGGCGGATTTCATCCACGCATTTCTCGCTCCCTCGGGCTCATCTTGCCCCACATCGCGTAAACTATAACTGAGTTGGTCACTTTAGGAAAGCGCCAATTTTAAATAAATTACATATCGTTATTGTTTTTATAAAGAATAGAAAGGAGGCTGAAAAGGGAAGCGTAAGGCGAGAGAAAAGTCCCATCCCGATGGCTGTCGACATGATAATCGTTTTTTCGGGGCTGAAAAAGTGAAGCTTGAGGCAATAGAAACGGACCCGCCATCCCAATGGCTCTCGACTCAAAGACAATTCCTGAGTTGGTCACTTTAGGAAAGCGCCAATTTTTGAAGTGATTACATATCGTTTCCGCTTGGACGAAGAATCAAAAGGTCTCAAAAAGTGAAGCGTTAGGCAAGAGAAGCTGACCCGCCATCCCAGTCAAGGACAAGCGATGGCGGATAAGATCTTAAATTGGGCTGGAGGGAAAAGTTAGGCTGGGAGGAAGCGAGCGGCAAGAAATAACTGCCGATCATCTCCTCCAATTGTCCGTCCTCCGGTTTTTCTCGTCAACTTACCGCGCGCGCCACTCATCGTCTAGGCGGAGAGATACGAGCGTTTCCTCTAGTGACTGTCCTTCCATAAAGGCTTTAAAATGGAGGGTTTCATCACCCTGTGATAGAATATTTAGTTGAATCGGAGGTTTGAAGAGGGGGGGTTATGTTTAAGTTCTTCGCCGAACTGACCAGGAAACACGCCAAACAGATCGTCATCTTCTGGATAGTTTTGAGCGTTCCCGTAATTCTGGGGGTAACCCGCCTGGATATGAAGACTAGCCAGCGAGATTTAGTCCCCACCAAATACGAGTCCGCTCGCGCGGTGCGCCACCTGGACGACATCTTCGGGGGGATGTCCTACGAGTTCATCATCTTGGAGGATCTGGACATGACCTCCTATCCAGTGGTCAAGAAGTTGATACTCCTGGAAGACCAGCTTTACAAACACGGGATACGCAAGGACGATGTGGTGAGCATAAGCACCTACGTCGATGAGATAGTAAAAGGAGCCAAGAAGGAGACGGGAAAGAGCGTCATCGACGAAGACTTTTTCAAAAGCTTCGAGGGCCAGCTGGTTCCCAGTCCTCTTGGGGGCTTCGCCGAGTTCAAGACGGTGATACTTCAGGGACTGGAATTGATGATGTCCAATCCCACCTGGTGGAAGTGGAACGTGGATAAAGGGGAATTGCTCACCCCGGATAAGCGCTGTGGGCAGGTAATCCTCAAGATCTCCCCCAAGCTGAACAGTTCCCAGCAGCAAGAGGTGGTCTCCAAGATCGAGAACTTCGCCAGGGACTATTTCGGGGGAGACCCGGAGCTGGGCAACCCCAAAATCTTGTTCACCGGCGACCCTTCCATTTCTAGAGATTTGAGCAATTATATATCCAGGAATACCCTGGTGCTTATCCTGGTGGCTTTCGCTTTTCTGCTGATCATTCTCTATCTCACCTTCCGCAGAATGACCGACGTATTCCTCCCCTTGCTCATCATCGCCCTCTCGGTGGTATGGATTTTCGGGCTAATGGGATGGGTGGGCTTCCCCTTCACCCTTATCTCGGTGGCGATGGCACCCCTCATCCTGGGCATCAACATAGCGGATGTGGCTTACATGATGAGCCGCTTCTACGAGGAATTGCATGGTGGAAAGGACGCCCGCTCGTCGGCGAGCCGCTCCATCACCACCGTGGGGGTGGCGGTGTTTCTCGCCGGCATCACCACTTTCTTCGGCTTTCTCTCCTTTACCTTATCGGATCTCCCGGCGATTCAACAGTTCGGGGTGATGGCCGGCTTCGGGGAGGTTATCGGCTTTCTCTTCGCGGTGACGTTGCTCCCGGCGGTAATGATCCTGCGGGAAGAGTATCAAGAAAAGAAGGGAAAGGAAGTCAACGAAAAGCGTCTGAACATCTTCGCCCGGGGAAAGACCACGCTGATGGATGGCTTTCTGAAGCGCTCGGCGGATCTTTCATGCAGGCATCCTTTGGGCATACTATGCGTTGCCGCCTTGATGATGATCATTAGTTTCGCCGGGATGGGGCGGCTGAAAACCACTTCGGATCTGCGCCGGCTCATACCCGCCAAACTCCCCTCCATCCAGGCCCAGTTTGAGCAGGAGCGGATATTTGGCCCCCAGCAGACCGACTTTGTGCTCATCTATGGGGACGTGATGAACCCAGAAGTTCTCAGGGGCATGGAGAGGTTGAGGACGCAATTGGTGGCGCTGGAATACACCACGGAGAACAAGATCAGGTCCATCGACGAGCTCTTCTATGATCTGATAAAAGAACAGAAGGGACTGAAAGGGAGTTTCAGCGAGGTGGTACCGGATTCTGATCCGGTGGTCAAACAATACTATGAGGAGGTAAAGGAGTTTTTACCGGCGGATTTAATCACCTCAGATGCTAAGATCACCCAGATTCCCATCAACAGCAGAGCCGCTAGGGATTCCGACGAAGTGTTATGGAAGAAGGATGTTTTGAGGGAGGCGGTATCCAACAATCTGGAGTTGGAGGTCGTCAGGCATGAGATAGGCGGGCTGGCTTCACTCACCGCCGACCTTCTGGGCAACTTAGTGCCCACCCAGATCTTCACCAGCATCTTCGCCCTGATCCTCTCCGCCCTGCTGCTCATGTTTATCTTCCAGTCTATCCCCCTGGGTCTGGCTACCCTCTCGGTGTTGCTGGCGGGAATCGGGGTGGAGATGGGATTCCTGGTGCTTATACGCTGGCCCCTGGATATGATGACCGCCTTGGTCTCCGCCATGGTCATCGGGGTGGGCATAGATTACGCCATTCATGTCACTTGGCGTTTCCGCGAGGAATTCGGCTACCGCTGCGACGAAGCCCAAGAAGCCTTGGAATACACGGTGATGAACGTTGGAAGACCCATAGTCGCCTCCTCCCTGGCCACGGCGGGGGCTTTCCTGATCATCACCATAACGGAGATCATGCCGGTGCGCCGCTTCGGAGGAGTCACCTCCATCTCCCTCTTCTTCTCCCTGGTGGCTACCATGCTGGTCCTCCCCTCCCTGCTTTACCTGCTGGCGAGGTGGAGGAGGAGGGCGTTAGTGAGAAAAGTGAAGGAAGAAGCCCCCGTTCCCGAAGTCGCGGTGGCGCCGCCCAGGACTTGAGTCCCACGCAAAGGAATCCCAGGGAAGTAGCCGTCATATAGAAAGGATAACTTGGCGTCGAATATGGCGCTGAATAATTATATCTTTCGGATATGGCGGATTTGCGAATCTCTTCTCTATGAGTTAGCTTCTCAAAAACAAATCGTTGGTTTGAGCCTTTCAAGACATCGTCGTCGCTTAGATAGTGATGCGAGCTGGGCGGTTAATCCAGCAGGATGATTGAATCTGTTTTCGACCGGGATTGAACTTTTTACATCGCGTTAGGAACTGACGCCTTCCGCAAAGGTTGTCTCGCTCCGGGGCGTCTTGCCCAACGAAAGCCTATAGTAAAGCGCGCCATCAGCTTTTTCGCACACCGCATTATAAGGGCAAGTGGGAGCTTTTATATCGCGTCATTTTTTGTCATGGGATGGAACATGGGGCAGTCGGGCTAACTGCCGATAGTCGGTTAATCGCCGTATAAATAGGCGTCCAGCGCGCCAAAGCCGAGGGAGGAAATATAACTTGACAGGATAACGACGGTAAGTATATGATTGCTATGTGCAAATATTGTTTAAGGAAAGGGAATTCGATGCCCAAGGAAAGCGAAAGAAACGAGAGAGAGGTGGATGAATATATAAGCCAGGTGATCATGGTGATCCTACACATCATGAGAAACCTGCGCCATTCCGGCATGGAACTCCTTTCCGAGGTGGAACTCTCCTATCCCCAGATCCTCCTGCTCTACGCCCTTTTGGAAAACGAGCCATGCAGCATAAGCGAGCTCTCCCAGCGTCTTAGGATTACTCAGGGAGTTGTCTCCAGGATGGTAGAACGCTTGGTGGAGAAAGGGATAGTTGAGCGCACTAGGGACAAAGAGGATCGTAGGGTGGTCTATGTTTCCCTCTCCCAGAAGGGTAGGGACCACGCGGAGAAGATGATCACCTATCACGTGGATCGCCTGAAGAGGAAATTTTTAAAAGTGAAAAAGGCTGATCGGGAAAGCTTTCTAAAGCTGCTTCGGGAGATAGATAGCCAGTTGGAAGAATAGTTCGCGCTAGTCAGGGGGATGGTGGAAAGCGGGAAAAGCGAACGACAAGGGCGGTCTAGCTAAACGAAAGGGAAGATTGAGGCGAGATTAGGAAATCCGTGGCGAAAACATGGAGAATGCGCAATACATGATGAATTAGCGATAAAAGGAGATGTAAAGGAGCGAAGATGAGAAAATCTGTGTTTGAAGGAAGTAACGTGCTGATAACGGGAGCGGCTAGCGGCATCGGCAAAGCGGTAGCTTGGGAGATGGCGCGTCGGGGAGCCACTCCCATCCTGGTAGATATCAACCAGGAGGCGCTGATAAGGGAAGATAAGAATCTAAGACTGGCGGGATATCCATCCTACTACTTCCAAGTGGACGTGACCCAGGTGGAGCAGGTTCGCTGCCTGGAGGAACGTTTGAATCAGGAGGGTATGCTTCCCGACATTCTGGTCAATTGCGCTGGCCTCACGCTGGTGGCTCATGTGACCGCCACTCAACATGAGGACTGGGAGAGGATCATCGGGGTCAATCTGATGGGAGCCATCCACACAATAGAATGTTTTCTTCCCGGGATGCTGGAGCGAGGACGAGGCCATATCGTCAATATCGGTTCCCTGGACGGGCTTATACCCGTTCCCAGCCAAGCCGCTTATTGCGCCAGCAAATTCGGTCTTACCGGGTTGACCGAGGCGCTCTATTACGATCTTAAACAGTACGGCATAGGGGTATCCCTTATCTGTCCGGGGGCGGTGGACACCCCCATGTCCAGGTCCAAACCGATAAGGGATATGCCCTTGGATTTCAAGGGAGCGGGACTGGTGGAATGGCTTGCCGACAAGTTCTACAACACCCCGGAGAAGATAGCACGTCAGGTGGCGGAGGCGGTGGCTTACGGGCGTTTCCTGGTGATACCCGGTTTGCCCTCCAGAGTGATATACCATTTCCGCCGCCTCTTTCCCAGGCTCGCCTGCGGTTGCGGGTTGGTCACCGCGCGGGTTTTCGCCCTGCTGAGAAGGCGTAGGATGGCGACGGCCACATGATTATCCTTACTCCTTCCCAGATTCGTTCGTCCGAGCGTTCGTTCGGGGTCCGTACCGCCAAGACAGGATTCGCGAGTGGCGGGATACCTCCAAGGGAGAGGGATGATCGTCCCGCGCTTCAGTCCTGAACCAAAAAGAATAGATTCGCGGGTGGCGGAATGAAGCGAAAAATGACGATATGTTAATATTTTCAACTGCCCGTAATCGTTTGCTTGAGGAGCTGGGGTGACGATAGGGCGATACGGAAAGGAAAGTCACATTGTCTTCAGGTGATAGTGACCTAAACCGCCAAGACAGGATTCGCGAGTGGCGGGATACCTCCAAGGGAGAGGGATGATCGTCCCGCGCTTCAGTCCTGAACCAAAAAGAATAGATTCGCGGGTGGCGGAATGAAGCGAAAAATGACGATATGTCGATCGCTTCTCCTTCCCGTGATCGCCCGGCTTCAAGCGCTGGGGGAAGATAGCGAAAAAGAAGAGAACGCTCATCGCCTTCACGTGGAAGTAACTTGGCGCCGAACGCCATCGTTTCAGATAAAGAGGGCCCCTGCCTAATTTCTACCTAATTTCTGCCTAATTTATTTTACAAATTGTTAATATTATAATCGATACGCTAGGCGCGTGAAGAATTTCCTGGAATAGCTTGGGGCATGCCGGACTCTCCCAGCTGGCGAAAACCTTATAGGGCGGAATGCCTCCCCTTGAGCTGCGGTGTTATAATGATAAAAACCGGTCGTATAACTATGAGGAGGTTTGTTTTTAAATGTTGGGGCTCTATTACGATGGAGACATCTCCTTGAGGGATGACCTTGAGGTTCCCCAGCCAGGTCCTGGTGAGGCTCTGATTAAGGTAATTTCCGCAGGCATCTGCAACACCGACCTGGAGATCGCCCAGGGTTACATGGATTTCAAGGGGATTCTGGGCCATGAGTTCGTGGGCGTGGTGGAGAAAGTTGACGACCCCAGTTTCCTGGGAAGAAGGGTGGTGGGGGAGATCAACTGCGCATGCGGGACCTGCTATGAGTGCGTGGAGGGAAACCCCCATCATTGCCCCCATCGTTCCGTGCTGGGCATATCCGGAAGGGACGGAGCCTTCGCTGAGTATCTAACCCTTCCCGTCTCCAACCTGCACATCGTGCCGGATACCCTTCCCATCAATTCCGCCATATTCGTGGAGCCGCTGGCGGCCAGCATGCGCATACTGGAGCAGGTGCATATCCAGCCCAGAACTAGGGTGCTGGTGCTGGGGGACGGCAAACTGGGCCTGCTAATAGCCCAGGTGATGCGTCTCACCGGTTGCGAGCTGCTGGCGGCGGGCAGATATCCTCACAAGTTGAAGATTCTGGATCGGCAGGGAATTCGCACCGTCCTGCTGGACCAGCTGAGGGAGACCACCTTTGACGTGGTGGTGGAGGCTAGCGGTAGCCCTGAAGGGTTCGAGAAAGCCAGGGAGCTGGTGCGTCCCGGCGGGACCATAGTGCAGAAGAGCACTTACGTGCATAAGATCGTCATGGACATCTCCC
>JACVIX010000114.1 GCA_015711725.1 Candidatus Geothermincola primus
AAAAAATAGATCCCCGTAAGCTAGGAAAGAAATAAAAACCACAAAATGCTATGGAGACATATTAAAAATTAAAAAATAGATCCCCGTAAGCTAGGAAAGAAATAAAAACCACAAAATGCTATGGAGACATATTAAAAATTAAAAAATAGATCCCCGTAAGTAAGGGAAGAAACAAAAAAAGCAAAATGCCCTACCGTCAAAGTAAAAACAAATCGCCTCAACCTATTTATGGCGGAAAGAAGATGGAAAACCAAACCGTTCCAAACAGTTTACTCGCGATTTCTCACCGTTTACTATGGAATGGATGATAACAATGCTGTGCTCGATGTAGTGGTTATCTCTCAGAGCAGGGAAAAGAAAGGCATAAAATGAGCGATGAAATAGTGCTTGGTGGACCGATTGCGAAGGACGCCCGTCTTATTTTGGATGAAAAAGATATGAAATGGGTGATATAAAATGCCGGACCTATCCGATTTGGTAAGGAGTTTTCTCTACTATCCGGATCGCCTTCCCCCGGATATGCCGCCTCCCCGGTGGGCGGGGGGTGCTAAGGAGGTGTGGCTGGATACCGCGGATGGTACCCGGATACACGCCTTGTGGTGGCCCCATCCCGAAAACCAGCCGATTATCCTCTTCCTGCACGGAAACGCTCAGGAGGTTTACAGTTGGTCTCTCATCCGCCAGGAACTGGCGCCCCTGAATTGCCGCCTTCTCCTCATCGACTACCATGGATACGGGAAGAGCGAGGGGAGTCCCCACGAAGAGGGACTCTATATGGACGGACGGGCCGCCTTGGAGTGGATAGGCAAGATGGGGGTGGAGACCAGCGATATCATCGTCTTCGGAAAGTCCCTGGGCGGGGGGGTTGCCTGCGAGATCGCTCAGGATCTTCCCTTAAGGGCTCTCATCTTGGAATCCACTTTCACCTCCCTGGAGAGGGTGGCTCGCAGGCTCTTTCCCATGCTCCCCGCGGGAATCCCGTTAAGCGAGAGTTATTCCAGCATCGACAAGATCTCCCGGGCGCGCTGTCCGGTGATGATCATTCATGGGGAACAAGATGAGCTCATTCCAGTGCAGGAAGGACTGGACCTCTACCAGGCAGCGCCCGAACCCAAGGAACTTTACTTGGTGAGGGGAGCGGGACATAATGACGTGTCATTGGTGGCGGGAAGAGAATATTCCAATAAAATTTCCGATTTTCTGAAGAAAACGGCATAGCCTCGCCTCCCTTCGGGAACCTTCCGTTATGGCTCAAACTGACATTCATCTAACTTCGGTATATTTTATTGGATTATATTATTAAATTACATATTGTTAATAATCGTGCGCACATCCTTAAGGCCGACAACTACGCGACCGAAAGCGGCGCGTTTGAAAAGATAAATAATAAATAACCACGTAGTGTTCGCTAATCGCCGCAGTGGATCACGAAGATGTCTCCATGGCCCGCGCACGCGAGGATAACTCTAAAGGCGAGCGTCGAGGATTTGGGGCAAAGCGTTGCTTCTCTCCTCCGGTTCAATTCCTTTCTTCTTCGCCTGGAAGCGGGAGGGGACTAAATTCGAATCGCCCCAAAAGTGAGAAGGGGAACCGCAGGATGGTCCACCTTCGAACTACAACTCTCTAATGGGGTTCAAAGCCGCTCCTCCGCGGTGACTACAGATGATTTCTACACGTCCATTGCAATTTTCACAATGTAAATCGAGCATTCCATCACATCGCAAAGCGGGAGGGGAGCAAGCATTGTACCTATTGGTGAGGAATGTATATGACTGCCACCATGACACCATGAACTGTTACAAGAAATTATCCCATCGCCTCCACAGACGTCACGGGGAAGTCTCCGCAAACTCATTAGTGGCCGCGGAATTCAGCTCCCTTTTCTTCCACCTCTCCATATGCGGGATGCACCTCCCGTTCCCCGCCAAAGGGTTGTTCGCCTGAGGGATGGGGGAAGAAACCCTTGCAGTTTACCCAGAGGTGGCGATGGGGATCTTCTCGCGCTCCCTTTTCCCACTCTCGCAATCCCGGTCGACCAGAACGAACAACAGCACCGTGGCCAATGTCGGCAGCGACACAGCCATGATAACGAAGGGTATCTGATAAACTGGCATATTTCCGCCTTTTACCCTTCTCAACTCCTCTTTCCATCTCTCCCTCTCATAGATAATTCAATAAACGCCTCATCGGCTTTTCCTTTTGCGCTACAAAACAAAAAAGACATGGTGTAACTTTTTCTGCCTATGTGAACACGATGATGGGTTCATTTGCGCGCTTAATCTGGATTCACCTGCTTTTTCTCAATAACTTCGGTTAACTGGTTAAAATCTTAGGAGCTGATTTCCGTGGAATTTAAATTTGAGTGAAATTAAAACCTACCTTTTACTTTAATGTGCCATCATATCTTTTCCTCAATATCTCATTTCAAAATCGTATCAACCATGAGATAAGCCCAGCGCCGTGAAATATTTCCCAATGCATCTAATCTTTTCTATCTAGAGCTCTGAGATGTAGAATATTTAAAACGCCATGTAAAAATCTACCCTGTAGAGTTCGGTGAAAGACAAGGAGGTGCTGAACATGAACAAACCCAAAGTGGTGATACTCTCCCCCCTTCCGGTAGAAGCGGTCAAGGCCATGCTGGGAGCGGAGATAGATGCGGAAGAGGTGGAGCTGGAGGCTTATACTGGCGATAGCGTGGAGGGACTAGCCCAGACGGTAAGGGGAGCCCAGGTAATCATCGGCGACTTCACCTTTCGACTTCCCATGGACGCCTCAGTGGCAGAGGCCGCCAAGGGTTGTCTGCTGGTACAGCAACCCAGTATCGGCTACCAGCATATCGACCTGGAAGCTTTCCGAGAACGAGGCATACCGGTGGCCAACGTGGGTGCTGCCAATGTTATTGGGGTGGCGGAACATACCATCATGCTCATTCTCTGTCTGTTGAAAAAGGCTCTCTATTTTCACCAAAAGACCGCCCAAGGAGTGTGGAGCCAATCGGAGATTTTCACCTTGGGGACAAGCGAGCTCCACGGCAAGGTGCTGGGAATTGTGGGAATGGGCCATATAGGCCAAGAGGTGGCGGCGCGGGCCCAACCTTTCGGCTGCCGGATTATCTATTATGACCCGGTGGCTCTCGCTCCTCAGCGGGAGGTGGAATTGGGCCTGGAAAGGGTGGACTTGGAGGAGCTGTTAGCCCTATCCGACATAGTCACATTACATGTGCCTCTCAATCCCCAGACCAGGCATTTGATCAACGAGGAGCGCATCTCTAAGATGAAACCGGGAGCATATCTCATCAACACCGCCCGGGGCGAAGTAGTGGATGAGGCGGCTTTGGCCAAAGCCTTAGAGGAAGGGCACTTGGCCGGAGCGGGCATAGACGTATTCGCCGAAGAACCGGTCAATCCGGATAATCCCTTGCTGAAATCGGACAAAGTGATGCTCTCGCCCCACATCGCCGGGGGGACCAACGAGAGTAGAGTGCGTATGGTCCAGGTTACCGCGGAAAATGTCCTGCGGGTGTTGCGGGGGGAGAAGCCCCTGTACGTGGTCAACGGGGTGGAGTAGTATAAATTACAGAATGTATAATTTAATCCTAATCCTATCTGTTCCGCCAGCTTTTTCGAGGAGGTCTTCATCATGAACTGCGCCCAAGTGCTTGTCGAGGGTATTAAGTCCATGGGAGGGAAACGCATTTACGGGGTGATCGGCACCTCCAACATCGCCTTCGTAAACGCCCTCTACGACCATCAGGAAGAGATTCGCTACATCTCTTGCCGTCATGAGCAGGTGGCGGCGAGCATGGCCGACGCGGAGGGACGACTAACCGGGATTCCCGGAGTGGTCCTAACCCATGCCGGACCGGGAACTTTGAACACCTTAATCTCCTTGGGAAACGCCATAAAGGACTGCAGTCCCATGATCTTGATCTGCGGAACGGTGAAGCGAAAACTAAAGGGTTCCGGGGGAATGCTGGAGGCGGATCATCTGAGCATCGCCTCTACCTTGTGTAAAGGAGTCTTCCGCCTGGAAGAAGGCTCTCGGGCCCAGGCAATCTTCTCCAAAGCTTATAACCTCGCTGTCTCGGGAGCCCGGGGCCCGGTGCTCATCGAGGTACCCGAGGATGTGTGGGAGGAGGAGGTCACAGACGGCATCCTCGCTTTCCAGCTAAAAGCTGACCACCATCCCCCCCTCCACGTGGAGAACGTATGGAGCGTTATGGAGATACTCAAAGAAGCGGAGAGGCCACTTCTGCTCTCCGGGGGCGGAGTGGCTTATTCCCGTTGCTCCCAACTCCTGGTTAAATTCGCCGAGGCCTTGCAGGCACCGGTGATCACCACCGGGAACGGGAGGGGAACCATACCGGAAAACCATCCCCTCTGCCTAGGCAGGGTGGGCTTCGGGGGAGGAAACACGGTGGCGGACACCGCCCTGGAGAACGCCGACGTGGTCATGGGCCTGGGCTGTACCATCTCGGACATGACCACCTACGAGTACACACTCCCCATTTCCGCCGAGGTGATTCTGGTCAATATCGACCTCTCCGCCATGCTCTCAAGCTATTTCAAGGCGCATCACCTCATCGAGGCAGACGTGGGAGAGTTCTTGGAGACTGCGTTGCACAGCCTCAAAGACTACCAACCCCCCTCGCGGGAAGAGTGGTTCAAAGTGATGGAACCTGCCAGGGAACAGTGGCAAAACGCGGTCTCCGCCGCCATCCAATCGGACAAAACTCCGCTCTCCCCTGGCCGAGTGATACACCAACTCTCCCAGCTTCTTCCCGAAGATCACATCATCACCGTGGGAGGGGGAACCCATCTACTCTATCCCATGGCTTTCCTTCCTTGCCTGCGACCCCTCACCTATCTCGCCGCCACTAACTTCGGTGCCATGGGGTTCGGCTTTCCCGCTGCCCTCGCCGCCAAGCTAATCTACCCGGAAAAAGAGGTGGTGGCTATCCTGGGAGATGGGGACTTTATGATGACCGTGCAGGACCTGGAGACCGCGGTGCGCGAGGGCATCGGCATCAAGGTGCTAGTGGTGAACGACTGTATGTACCGGGTGCTTAACCTGCGCCAGCGCATCCAATACCAGGGACGTATCCTGGGCACCTGTCATGGCAATCCCGACTTCGCCGCCTTAGCCGAAACTTTTGGGGCGCATGGTTTCAGATTGGAGAAAGTGGAGGACATCAACCCGGTGCTGGAAGAAGCGCTGCGCGTTGAGGGCCCGGCGGTTATAGACCTTATAGCTGATCCCGATGACCTTCCCCCGCTCAATCTGGCGGCAACCTTAAGGATGTCCCAGGGTTGACAGTCCCTTGGGCATAAATATTACGATATGTAAAAATGCTGATAAAACCTTATAGCAGCAGCGAGCTTACCGTCTCCTCCAAATCTTTGAGGTTGCGGCAGACCCGCGCCTCCTTAAGATAAGGAAGGTAATCCCCCATCACGCTGTCCCCCGTGTCCCAGTAGGGCTTGGTCTCGGGGTTTAACCAGATGATGCCTTTGGCTCGCTCCGCCATCTTTTCCAATGCCCAGGTCTGGGGGTCATTCTGGTTGTTGCGAGCGTCTCCGATGATCAATATGTAGGTGCGGTAACCTACGTCCTGAAGGAAGTTGTCGCAGAAGCTTCGGAAGACTGAGCCGAAATCGCTGCGCGTGTAATAGGCGATGGGAGCCTGAGTGAGAGCCATGCGCACCCCCTCCTCGATATCTTCCTCCCGGAAGAAATCGGTAACCTCCCCCAACTGGTCCACGAAGACGAAACTGCGCACCTTGGCAAGGCAATCTTGGATGCTGTAGACGAACTGGAGCATGAACTGGGATACCCGCGACACCGAGCTAGAGACATCGCATAGCACCATCAACTCCACCTTCTCCACCCGCTTGCGCTTGAGTGTCAGGTGGAAGGGGATTCCACCATGCTGCATATTGCGGCGCAAAGTGGATCTTAAATCCAGCTTTCCCCGCTTCTCCTGCCTCTCTCGTAAGGTCAACTTATTCCTCAACCTCCAGGCTAACTGGCGCACCGCCTCACGCATCAATTGGAGCTCCGTCTCGTCCAAAAGGGAGAGGGGGAGCTGCATGAGCCTATCCATCCTAGCGGAGCTGGGTGCGCTTTCCATGTTGCGCGCCTGCTCTCTCTCCACATAACGCCTCACCTGGGCGCGAAAGGCCTCGCGGTTCCGCTCGAACATCTCCTCCAACTTCCCTATCTCCTCCTCAGACCAGCCATCCTCACGCAGGGCGGACAGAAGCTCCTCCAGCTGTTCCTCCATGCGATCCCAGTTAAAAGCGTCAAATATGCGCCTGGTGTACATGCCTACCTGGGACCGGGTGACCAGTTGGGAAGTACCTACCTCCCCAGCGGCTTGGCGGATGAAGCTCTCCCACTGGCCGCCCTCCCCTAATAGCAGCAAGAAGAAGAAGGAATCTATCCCCCCGCAACCTGTGCGGCTGTGGGAACCGTCCATCATCTCCAACAGCTTCCTCCTCAATTCCTCATCCAACCCCTCGACCTCCCCCGTCGCCTCCAGTCCATAAAAGTAGAGGGGAAAGAGAGATTCGAAGATATCGCCGTCTTTGGCTCGCTTCACCAGAGTGGACTTTAGAGCGGATTTGAATACCAGAGGATCGTGGAAATCTATCAGTGAAAGGGCGCGCAATCCATCCATGGTTTCCGCGGGGGAAATGCTTATCCCCCGCCCCCGCAGAGCGCCGATGAAATCGAACACCCTCTCTTCCAAAAGTCACTCACCCACGACGTGCCGGATATTCTCCCTGGCTTTAAGGATATCTTTTTCGTATTTGAGCACCACATTCAGGGTGGCGTTTACCGTTTCCCGGTCGAGGACTTCTGCGTTGAGCACCACCAGCGCCCGAGCCCAGTCAAGGGTCTCGCTAATACCTGGTACCTTCTTTAGATCCAACTGGCGAATGCGGTGCACCGCCTCCACCACCTGCTCCGTCAGCTTCTCAGAGATGCCCGGGACCTTGATGCGCACGATCTCACGTTCCTGCTCCCGCGAGGGGAAATCAATATACAGGTGGAGACAACGTCTCTTCAGAGCGTCGCTCATCTCCCGAGCGTTGTTGCTGGTGAGGATGACCAGGGGGATGTGCTTCGCGCTCACCGTGCCGATCTCCGGGATGCTCACCTGGAAATCGGAGAGGATCTCCAGCAGGAAAGCCTCGAACTCCGGGTCGGATTTATCCACCTCGTCTATCAACAGCACCGCCGGTTTATCCGAGGTGATGGCCTTGAGCAGGGGACGGGGCACTATGAACTTGCTGGAGAAGAAGACCTCATCCTGCCGGGAGACCCGATCCGCCGCTTCCCTTAAGGTCCTCGATCCGGCTAATTCCTCTCCCAGAACGTCCTTGAGTATCTGGGTGTAGAGCAGCTGTTTGGAATATTCCCACTCGTAGAGAGACTTGGCCTCATCCAGTCCCTCGTAGCACTGCAGGCGGATAAACTCCCTGTCCAGGGCAGCGGCGGTCACCTTTCCCAGATCTGTCTTCCCCACCCCGGCTGGGCCCTCTACCATCACCGGTTTCTCCAATCTCTGCGCCAGAAAGATCACCGTGGCAATCTCATCATCGCAGATGTACTTCTCATGGGCCAGCCTCTCCTTCACTTCCTCTATGCTTTGAAACACTTCACTCCTCCCAATTCCTCCCGGACAATTCGGCATACAATCTCATGCCGATCTCCAGGCCGCAATCGATAAAGTTGGGTCCGTACTCTCTTCCGGTAACGGTGCGAAAGGTTTCGCGAACCTTTCCGATCCCCTCCAGGCTGGGGAGGAAGTGCTCCAGCAACACCTTCAGAGGAATCCTATGGGGAGAGACCATAAGCCACACCGTCTCGGTGAAGTTGTCGGGACCCCAGCGGAACTTGTCAGCGTCGTATAGCGCGTCTGATATCAGCTGAGATTGGGGGCTTCTCAGGGTTTCAGGTGTGCGAAAAGCCTCGTGATTTCCTATGGCTTTTACGACAGCCTCCCTTTCCTTCTCGCTCAAATCGTAAGCGTTGATAATTTTTCTCGCCTCCTCAGCCCCCCGGGAGGCGTGGTCAGGCTCCGATCTCTTAACGTCATGGAGTATCCCTGCCACATGAGCCAGGAGCACTAAGCGATCCCTCATTTCCACCGGAGTCATGCCCGCGCTTTCGATCAGGATCAAAGCCCCAGCGTCCACCGCCACCTTCACGACATGGGAGAGGCCATGCCCTATCTTGGTGTCATAACGTTCCACCGTCCTCAAAGCCGCCTGGGCTATGGGATGGCTATCAAGCATGCGTCGGGAGAGCTCAACTTCCCGGGCTTTATCACGGTAGAATCGCGGGGGTTCTACTGTGGCTGCTATGTCTTCGGAGACTCTCTTGGCCTCCAGATACATCCCATAAAGCGCGTCTTCCATCTCTAACAAGTTCGATCCATCTTGTTTCCCTAATTGTATCATAGGAAACATAGAAGGGCTCTTCCGAGAAAATTCGTTCTCGATTTTCGTTCTCGATTACCGAAGGGCTAGAAGACGCAGCCCTCGGCCAGATACCAGCTGGCACTGGGCTGCTCCGAACCTATAGAGACCGATCCGCCGGTCTTTCCCCCGAAGTTGAAATACATGGCTCGCTCCGCCACCAGAGGCAAATCAGAGACCACCTCGGTGGAGAAGTTGGCTTCCTGCAAGCCCCCTATTTCGTCGACGTGCACGGTGTAGCGGCTCTGGGCGGGGATGGATACCTGCAGGGGTATCACCACGCCGTCGTCGCGCATGAATTTGAGGGTGGCGGCGGCGGCGGTCTGGTTGGGGTTCTGCAGGCAGATATAGGTGTCGAAACTTCCCCCAGTGTAGCCCTCGGCGAAATACCACCTCGCCGACGGTGCGGTGGCGCCGATGGAGTCATGTCCCCCACTCCTTCCGCCGGCGTTGAAGTACATTGCCCGCTCCGCCAGAATGGGGATATCGCTAAGTATCCTGGTGGAGAACGACCCCTCCCCCAGAACCGAGCGTGCCGAGATGGTCATGCGGCAATGGGCGCCCACGTCGTAATAGTAATTGTGCTGGCTTCCGTCCTCCTTCTGAAAAACTACGTTCACTCTCACGCTGGTTTCGTTGGGGTTCATGAGCAGGATGTAAGTGTCGAAAGTGGGTGTGACCGGCCTGGGAGGGGGCGGAGCCACCTGTGCGAACTGCATGAATTCCTGGGTGATTACCAGCCCCTCGGGCCCTCGTAGTATCCCCATGCCCGCGCTGTTGAACTCCCGCCTCAATATGTTGGCGCGATGGGTGGGGCTGGCCATCAGTGCGTTGAAAGCCACGTCCACGTTGGGTGCCTTGGCAATATTTTCCCCCGCCAGCAACCAACCGGTGATGCCGTGGGCAGCGATGCGCTGCTGCAGACCTCCTGAGACGGGAGAAATATGACTGAAGAAATTATAGGTAATCATCTCCCAGGAGTAATCTCGCGCCATCTGGACCAGCCTGGCGTCACAGGAGAGCGGGGCCAGCCCCGCCTGGGCGCGGGCCGCGTTCACCAAATCCAGCATGCGGTATTCCAAGGAGACCAGATCCTCCTCCGCCACCACCTCGATTAGCGTGTTGCTGAAGGGCTGGACCAGGGGAAATAAGATTAAGACGAGGCTAGATATCAATAGTAGTAAATGCCACCAAGTTGACCTCTTCATTTTGTTTCCCTTTTACGTATCCCGGTTTTGTTTGCTTATGTGTATCCCGGACTTAGTGGCAACTCTTCCTTGTGGGCATCAACCGCGTGTCCTCATTAGAAAACAATCGCCCTCTCCTCCGCAGAGGAGAGGGCGTTCACCAACCCATGACGGCAGCCTGGCTATCCTGGCCTCTTTGAAGGCTTTAGACCCATGGCTTTGCGTCCTCTCCTTTCGGAAGAGTTTGCCTTTTTCGCCAAGAAAAATTAGCTTTTCAAAGACTCCGTATTGGTCTCATCAAATCTATCGGAAAATATGGGTGACCCCTTTAGTTCTCCAAAAAATAAAAGGTCCGAAACTTGAGGCGTTCAGAGGGGATAGGTCTATCGTCTGGCGAGATTTGAGGTAATAACCTCGTTTAGAATGGCTATATGAACGGATTCCGACCCTGAAGTAAGGGTAATCCTTGAGTGCCCAGGGTTTACGCGCGGTTTTCGGCTTTCGAGTGGCGACATCTTTATGGCAGAGGTCGCGACAATTGTAAACTTCCACCATGGTCCCAACTCTTTCGCGTACATTCCAATACATAAGGATTGGAAAAGGAGGATAATGGTTTCCTTCGCCCGGATCGTCTTTTTCCTGAATCCGATAATTTATATAATGTAAATATTTTGCTAAAAGAATAATAAATTCGCTGTTGTGATTCATCCCAACAGGATGGCGCCCTAGCGGTTCTCTCCTGGTCCCGCTAGCGTTCGTTCTGCCACCAGCCTAGCCCCATGATGCTTCATGCGCGAAATAGAATGCACTTGCCACGAAGGGCTCCCGGGGGAGCCCTTCGATGTATCTTATCCCTTTATATATATATATATATCTTCTATCTCCTCACCCGCCCGGCGCGCTTACTCAATGCTGCTCTGGGTCTTCCATACCGCGATTAAAGTGATGAGAATCAACAGGAACAAACCGGAGAGAATGAAGTAGAAGACCTGCAACCCAGTCTCCAAGCCGGTCCTGGGAAGATGGTCAGTTCCTCCCGAGGCCCTGGGTGGGGTGACCACTTCTCC
>JACVIX010000115.1 GCA_015711725.1 Candidatus Geothermincola primus
GTGGTCAGCAGATTTATTTAGCTATAATAGTAATCACACTTCAGCGATATGAAGAACAATGCCGATAAATACCGTGCCTGAGGGGATAGTAAACCCAATGGAAGATAGGCACGCAGATTTATTTAGTAAGAATTAATCGAGAATTATTCGAGAGAAATAAGGTAAAAGATGAGAAAATATATTTACACATTGAAAATTATTACAGGAGTGGCAGCGACCATTTTTATCGTGGGGATTTTTATTTTGCCATTTCCATTGGTATCCCTGGCACAAGAGGAAATCCCCGCGGCGCCGACATCCCTTCATGCCGCCGACCATCCCGACGATCAGGGAGGAAAAATAGATCTCTCCTGGGAACCATCTTCCTCACCGGACATTCTCTATTACCGTATATACCGATCGGATAATCCTCATGGCCCCTTCATCCGCCTGGGGGAACGATGCACCGAGGACTTCATCGATTACCTCGCCTACGTGGACATAGACCTTGAAAACGACAAAACTTACTTCTACAAAGTGACCGCGGTGAACAATTTGGGTGTGGAGAGTCCTCCCTCCCCCGTCGCTTCCGCCACCCCCACCGCGCAGAACTTCCAGATCAGTTTCACCGTCTCTAAAAGCATCGTTATATCCCTCGCCCAGCAAAGGCTTTACTGCATGGAGAATAACAGAATTGTGGGAGTCTTTCGTTGCTCCACAGGAGCGCCATCCACCCCCACGCCGCCCGGCAATTATCGGGTGCTCTACCATGCCCGGGAGATGCCCATCACCAGGTATCCGGGAACGGTCTGCTATTATTGGCTAGCTTTTACCGCCAATGCGGGCATCCATGCCTGGCCCGCCTACAACGGCCATTACAGCGACTACTCCAGTCTAGGCCAGCCCGTCTCCCACGGATGCGTACGTCTCCATCCCAATGAAGCTCCGGTGGTTTATTATTGGGCTCCCGATGGCATTCCGGTGATCATCATACCCGGTCCTTACATCGCCCCACCCCCACCTATCGCTGACGGGCACGACACCTTGGGAGCCAGCGCCCCTTCCACTACCTGGTATTTCGCAGAAGGATTTACCGGGGGCTTTTTCAACCAGTACCTCTTAGTACAGAACCCTAACCCTGAACCGGCTGAGGTTACCTACGATTTCATGCTTCCCAACGGTAGCGTCTACCAACGGGTCTACACCGTGGACGGGAATTCCAGATTCACCCTTCACGTCGATACCATCCCGGGCTTGGAATCCACCAACAACTCAACCCGGATAAGCTCCACCTTGCCCATAGTGGCGGAGAGAGCCATGTACTTCGACTACTGGGGAATCGACGGAGGACACGACACCTTGGGAGCTATCGCCCCTTCCACTACTTGGTATTTCGCGGAAGGGTATACCGGGGGCTCTTTTGACGAGTATCTTTGTTTGCAGAATCCAAACGACCAAGCGCAGGACGTCACTTTGACCTTCTATATCCAAGCAGGGGGCTCAAAAACCGTCGAATGTAATATACCACCCCACTCTCGTCACACGACGAAAGTGGACGATATTCCCGGGTTAGAAAACGCCTCCAATTCCGTTTACATCAGCTCCCCCGACGGGATAATCGCCGAACGAGTCATGTACTTTGATTATGGGGGCTCCCGAGGTGGCCACTGCACCATTGGTTCCTCCTCTCTATCCCAAAACTGGTATCTTGCTGAAGGATGCACTATGGGCAGATTCGACACTTTTTTGGTGGTTGAAAACCCCCACCAAAGCGCGGTGGACGTCCTGATTAAACTGATGACGGAAGGGGGTGGGAACCTTCAGTTGAATCAGTCTCTTTCCCCATGCTCCCGTTTCACTCTCAAGGTGGATGATCTTCCCGGGTTCGACAATACCTCCTTTTCCGCCCAGGTAAGCTCGGATTCGCTTCCCCTGATGGTGGAAAGAGCCATGTATTTCAACCAGGCCGGAAGGGACGGCGGACATTGCTCCATTGGGGCGGGTGAGACTTCCAACAATTGGTATTTCGCGGAAGGTTATACCGGCGATTACTTCGACTCCTTTCTAGTAGTGGAGAACCCTCATCTTACGGAAACCGCTCACATCAACGTGAGCTTTATGTTTCCCCAAGGCGCCGTTCAAAACTTTGCGTATGACGTTCCCCCCAGCTCCAGATTCACCCTTTGGGTGGACCAGCTTCCCGGTTTTTCCTCCACCAACTTCTCCGCCAGAATAGAATCACCCAATGTCGCGGTGGTGGCTGAGCGAGCCATGTACTTCTGCATTCTGCGCTAAACCCTGCCGGAGATGACATGTCCCAGGAACAAAGTTTCCCTTTCACGCGTCATTCCCACGAATAACCTATAATACAGTTGAAAGGTCTATTTCCGGGATGACTAGAATATTCATAGTAGTTGACCTTCAATAAAAAATGGTGCGTTATAGGGAGATGCGAAGATATGCTAGATGACCTGGAGGAAAGAGAAAAACCCCATATGGTTAGGTTTTCCGAACGAATGGGATAATCGTCTCCAAGGAGAGTGGTAAGTTTGATCTGTCCCGAATGTGGGAGCTATCAACCTAATGGAATCAAGTTCTGCGGAATATGCGGGGTGCCTTTGAGCACGGATGAATCCGTCTCTCAGTTCTTCCGGGAGGAGATAGATCAAGGTGAATTAGCTCTGCCCCGACACCGTAGCCCCCTGTTTTTCTTGGGAGTTTTTCTAGGAATTCTGATTCTTCTAGCGCTCATAGGCGGAATTGGTTACGTCATCTACAAAGCGGTGAGCGGTAAGCCTCAAGGGCAAGAGATAGCCGTTGAATTCAGGGAAGAGAATCTTAAAGGTTACCGTAACGACAAATTAGGGTTAAGCTTTTTTTATCCCAAACTCTGGGAGTTGGAGGAGATGGAACCTGGCAGAGAAATTTTGCTCAAATTAGAGCTGCGACTGACCAGCGAGAAGCTGGTGACCATCTCTGGGGAGATGCTAGACCCCGATATTACTCTGGGGGGCATCGAGGATATCGAGGGCCATATCGACGAGCTGATTAAGAAAGACCTAGGACCTTCCATCATCAACCTGCCCAGGGAAAGGGGGAAGGAAGAGGGGGAGAACAAGTATGAGCTCACTTCCCTCACCCTAAGCGGTTGTCCTGCATATCTTTTCAGCACGGAGATAATAGCAGAAGCCCGCAGATACACGGTTCTCTATTATTTCATCGTGGATAGTGACATTCTCTACATCTTGAAGGGGACGGCTCCGACGGATATCTGGGAGGAGACCTCTCAGGATTTTATGGTCGTAGTAGGCACTTTTAAGATCGAGAGGCCGGAGGAGGGTAAAGCTTTAGAAGAGATTCCTTAAAAATCCACCTGTGATTCTTTATAAGCGATTGAACCAAACTCATCGGCTAGCAGAAGGGGGTGTGATAGTTGAAAATCGTGGTGACGGGAGGCGCTGGATTTATCGGATCGAACTTGGTTGACACGCTGCTCAACGCGGGTCACACCGTGGTGGTGATAGACAACCTCTCCACCGGGAAATTCGAAAACCTCTATAACGTCAAGGAGGCCGCCAAACAGAATCGATTTTCTTTCCATCAAATGGATATCCGCGATCCCAGTGCCGTGGTGGCTTTCAGGGGCCAGGACACGGACGTGGTCATGCATCTTGCCGCCCAGCCTGATGTGCGCTACTCTGTGAGGAACCCGGTGGAAGACGCGGATATAAATATCTTGGGCACCATTAACTTGCTCCAGCTTTCCGCCGAGGCCGGGGTGAGGAAATTTATCTATTCCAGTTCGGGGGGCTGCATCTACGGACAGCCTGACTCTTTACCTGTTTCCGAGGAAGCTCCCCGTAAGGCAATATCCCCTTACGGGGTAAGCAAAAACGTGACCGAGGAATACCTACGCTATTATATGGAAGCGCATGGGCTTAATTACACCTCCCTGGCATTGGCTAACGTCTATGGCCCAAGGCAGAATCCCTTCGGGGAAGCTGGTGTGGTGGCTATCTTCATCGGCAGGATAATGGACGGGGTCAACCCCACTATTTATGGGGATGGCGAGCAGACCAGAGACTTTCTTTACGTGGACGATGCCGTAGAGGCTTATATAAAAGCCATAGACAGAGGGGAAGGGGAGACCATCAACATCGGAACCGGCGTGGAAACCAGCGTCAACCAGATTTACCGCCAATTGAGCGAGATATGCGACTTCGATGGAGAACCCGTTTACGCTCCACCTCGTAAGGGAGAGCTGGACCGTATCGCCCTGGACATCACCAAAGCGGAGGCAACCTTAGGCTGGACCCCCCGCACCAGTTTGGTGGATGGCTTGAAAAAAACGGTTGAATGGTATGTGAAATTTTATAAAAAATGAAATCTGCCGATAAAGAAATGTTGAGGCGAGACTGGAGAGCCAACATTCGGGAGACAGGCAAATCCGCTTATAGAATATATTTACAATATGTTAGTTAACTTTGTAATTCATGTGACGATTTCATTTTCAAGGGAAAACAAGCTTTTTGCCAAGAGTTTAAGTTAAGAGGGGGATGTTGGCCCCTCGTCAGCCGTGAGGCTTCCGCCACGGTTTATAAATAAAGACGAGTGATCTGGATGGAATTTATAGATATTCATTCCCACATCGCGTCAGGACTGGACGATGGCGCAAAGGACTTACAAACCAGCCTGGAGATGGCGGGAGCGGCAGCAAGAGGGGGAGTGAAAATTATTATCGCCACTCCCCACGTGAACCTTGAGTCCTTGGGAGAGTCGCTGGATAATTTACCCCTCCAGCTGGAGGAACTGAACCGGGAGTTGCAACAACGCCGCCTTGCGGTAAGAGCGTATCCCGGAGCCGAGGTACGCGTGAACACCGCTTTGCTCCATTTTGAAGAAGCGCCTATTCACCTCGATTCATTGACTTTAAACCATGGGGGCAAGTATATACTCCTCGACCTTCCCCAGATGGAAATACCTCTCTGCGCCGAGGAGGTATTCTTCCATCTGCAGCTGGCGGGACTCACCCCTATCTTAGCGCACCCGGAGCGTAACCTCGCTCTCTACAGAAATCCCCAGCGCATCATGGAGATATTCCAAAAGGATGTGAAGATACAGGTGAATACGGGAAGCCTCATCGGCTATCATGGAAGAAAAGCGAAGAGCCTGGGCTGGTACATTCTGGAAAGAAACCTGGCACATCTTTTGGCCTCGGACGCGCATAGACCTCTCAACCATGGATTGGATTTTCATTACCTCTACCAGAATATCTGCGCACGCACTAGCGTCGAGCAGGCCCAGCTCCTCCTGCTAAACAACCCCCAAGCGGTTTTCTCTGGGAAAACTTTGGAAAACCCCGTGCCTGCGATTTCCAAAAAGAAGCGAGGGTGGAAATTTTAAGATGAGAGAGCCCTACCTTGAGGATTTTATCGCTTCTTTTAAAGAAGAGCCCCAGCGGTCGGCGATATTCCTGGATTTCGACGGGACTCTGAGCGAGATCGCTCCCACCCCCGAAGGGGCCCGCCTCTATCCACCTGCCCGCTCCCATCTGCGAAGGCTGGTCTCCAGGTATCCGCTCTTCTTCCTCTCCGGCAGGCCCGCTGAGGAACTTCAGCGCTTGATCAATCTTAAGCCATCGACATACATAGGTCTGCATGGCCTGGAATGGAGAAAAGGTTCTGAGCACCATTTTTTTCCTGGTTCATCGCCCTATATGGAAACTATGGGCAAGGCCAAAGAATCCCTTACCAGATTGGGTCTAGAATCCATGCAGGAGGTCATCTTGGAGGATAAGGGTCTGATTCTTGCCCTCCACTACCGCCAGGCCCCATTCGCGAGGGACCAAGTTGTTGCGCTGGCGCAAGACGTCGCCGCAACGCATCGACTGGCCGTCCATTATGGCAAGAAAGTCATAGAGTTAAGGCCACCCCTCGCTTTCGATAAAGGTAAGGCCCTAGAAACTATGGTGAGGGCGGGAGGCTACTACCGGGCAATACATATGGGAGATGACCTCACCGACTGCACCGCCTTCGACGCCCTTCACCGATTGGAAGAGGAAAACTTTTCCGGTTTGGCGGTTGCCGTGCTCTCCCCGGAATCCCCACCTATATTGGTGGAGAAATCCGACTACCATGTCGATGGCGTAAAAGGAGCCCTACAGTTTCTCTCCCTGCTTTGATAGGAAAGAATAAATCCCATTTTTCTATAGAAAATTTATTTCGACCACACCCTCACTTATTGGAGGGAAAACTTTTCCCCAAGAGAACAAGTATCCTTTTTCAAGACATTAGGGATTAACCATGCGAACAGTACTTTCTGGAAAACTTTTCCCCCAAGCGAACAAGTAGTCTTTGCCTAAGGATTTGATATTTTGGCACCCCACCTATTCCGAAATATTTTCACAAGAACGGATCATTACCAATTTGCCCTTCGCGCAGCCATCAGGATGATCCCGCTTCTTCAGCGGGTAAATCGTCACTAGCAATTAAGCCACCACTTGGTTTCCCCCTCGATTCTTGCTCTCATACATGAGTTGGTCCGCTTTCTTTATCAAAGTTTCCACTGTATCCCCAGTCTTGGCGACTGCCGCGCCCATAGAGACGCTAGTGTCGATGATTTTACCATTAGCAAGCATGGCGGAACCTTCCACCAATATGCGCAGGCGCTCGGCCATCTGGCGAATCTCCTTCTGCCCCACATTGGGGGCGATAATCACGAACTCGTCGCCGCCCCAGCGGGCCAAGAAATCAAAGGGCCTCATTCCTCCCATAAGGGTCTTTGCCACCATCCCGATAACCTTGTCCCCTATATCGTGACCGTGAGTATCGTTGATGTCTTTGAAGCCGTCTATATCCAGGAAGATAACCCCCACGCCCCAGCCATACCTTCTCTTTTCCTCCAGCCTCAAAGCCAGATTAGCCTCTGCCGCCCTTCTGTTGGGTATACCGGTGAGATGGTCCAACAGGGCTTGGTCCTGTAGTTCCCTCACCCTCTCCATCAGCGATAGTTTGGATGAATTATCGATAAAAGTTTCCACCGCCCCCACAATTTCACCTTCCGGACCATAAATAGGCGCCGTCCTCAGAGCCACAGGCACTCGGTGACCCTCTCGGTGATGCAGGTAAACCTCCGCCTCCCTCCTCCGGCCATCTTTCAGGGTCATGGCCAACGGACAATTCTCTTTGCAAAGACGGGTGCCCTCATCATCCATATGCTTAAGAATATCATCGTAGCAGTGACTTCCTATTACCTCTGAAGCCGGGTACCCAGTAAGATTTTCCGCTTCGCAGTTCCAGTAGGTGATCCTCCTCTCTCGGTCGACAAAATAAACCCCTTCGTATAACTGATCCATTATCGATTTAAAGAAATCTTTCTCTTTCATGGAGAGCCTCCCGGCTATCGATATGCGAAAAAAGCTCTTTTCCAAATATTAAATTCTCATATTCCAGTGGCCAAAGCAATGATACCCATTCAAATATAACCGGCAAGGTCCAGAGGTTACATCGCTTTGTCTTGTGCTGAAAAATAGAAGAATAAAATATGGTCATCTTCTCCAGTTGGCTAATCCTATCGGTTCTTACAGACAAAAGATTAGATAAAAAAGTCTTCGTTCCCCTTCTTTCTCATACCTTTTTGTCGCCCGCTTTCTTCCCTTGTGACAGTTCTAGCCGCCGGAGGAGACCGCCCCCGTTTCCATCTCGGCATATGCTCTGAATGAATTCCTGCTCGTCCGGTTGCCCAGGTATAATTCTGTTGTATACTTATTTATGCCTATTATATAAAAATCGATCGCCTTTTCCTCTTGAAAACCAAGGAGCTACTATGGCAGAAGAGAACCGGGAAAGAGAGCCTACCGAACCAGTTAAAGATCAGATCATTTCTCTTTTCAACAACTCCCCTTTCTACCGACACATGGGAATGGAGCTCCTGGAAGCCACACAGGGGCGCTCCCGCGTTCGCCTGCCCCTCAAAGAAGAATTCAAAAACTTATATGGAACCATCCATGGGGGAGCCATCGCCACTCTGCTGGATTCATCCTGCTCAATCGCCGCAGGCACCCTCATGGAACCGGGAGAGGTGGCGGTGACCTTGAATCAGCGGGTAAATTACATAGCGCAGCCCCAGGGATCACTCCTCTATGCCGAGGGTAGGGCTATCCATAAAGGTAGGTACACTGGAGTGGGACAAGCGGAGGTACGTGACGACCAGGGAAACCTGGTGGCGGTGGGCACCGCCACCATCTTTATCTTCAGGAGGCAGCAGAGCGATGACTGATTCAGAGGAGAGCCAGGGGCATGAAGTAAAAGACCAACATATGCCCTCCGTGGAATTGAAGGAACTCGCCATCAACCTGCTCAACAACTCACCTTACTATCGGCATCTGGGGATGGAGGTCCTCCAGGTGGAGGAGGGCAAATGTCAGCTTCGCCTACCCCTCAAGGCTGAACTTAAGAACCTCTTCGGGATGCTGCACGGAGGGGTCATCGCTTCCCTGCTCGATTCAACTTGCTCTATAGCCGCAGGAAGCCTATGCGGCATTGGCGAGATAGCCGTCACCCTGGACCAGACCATTAATTATATCTCCAATCTGAGAGAGGGATGCCTGCTTGCCGAGGGCACAGCCATCTACAAGGGTCGCAACACTGCCATAGCACATGCGGAAGTCCGTGACCAGCGGGGAAACTTGGTGGCTTACGGGTCAGCAACCATCTTCATCTTAAAAAATAACCAAGGCAACAGGTGAAGCCCGCCAATCTCTTATCAGAAGGATTATTTTTTAGGAATGATCTTGTCGGCGTAGCCCATCTCCTCCAAGACCTTAGGAAATTGATCGAAGGCAGGTCTCACCACCGGTAGTAATTTGAGCATGGCGGTTATTTTGCCTCCTTGTTTTATCTTCCCCTTGGTCACCGCCGCCACCGGATTCTCATAGCCATGCCAGAAACTGTGTGAGAAATCAGCCGACTGCTTGGACCACACATCTTCCTTGAGATCGCATGGCCCCAGATAATAGGTCCCGTAGTAACCCTCCTTGGACGGCGGGTTCTTCAAATCTATGGTTATCTCCGCGTCTGGATCGGTGTAGATGAACTTAATGATGATACCCGCCTTTGCCATCTTGGGACCAATCTTCTCATCCTTGAGAATCTTATCCATGAAATATCCATAGATCTCATAGAGCTGATCGGCATCCCGGTAATACAAGCCCATATTCATCCCCCCTCGATGAGTTACCCCTTATCTCCGGACATTATTTTCCCGGACGCTGGTCAAATCTCCGACCGAAGAGGATGCTGGCCAAGGTGATGCGAAGCATCTGAACTGTGCCGCCCGCCACCCCCCAGGCCTTGGCGTCGCGCATCATCCTCTCCACCGGAAACTCCCGGCTATATCCATATCCTCCAAATACCTGCATGGCGCTGTTACACACCTCCACCACCATCTCATTGGCGAAGCACTTGGCCATAGAGGCCTCGTAGATGGAAGGCAATCCCTGCCCCGCCCCGCTTACCGCTCTATAGACCAGCAGCCTTGCCGCGTCCAGTTTCATAGCCATGTCCACGATCATGAACTGTATGGCTTGAAACTCGCAGATGGGCCTGCCGAAAGCCCGCCGCTGCATGGCGTAGGCTTTGGCCTCCTCAAGAGCGCCTCCTGCCACTCCCAAGCACATGGCCGCATTGCCGCACCTCTCGATGTCGAAGGTCCACATCAGCTTACTGAAGTCCCCGGCGTTTATCACCACGTTCTTCTTTGGCACCCGCACGTCCTCGAAGATAAGATCGCAGGAAGGCATGCCCCGCAGGCCCATGAACTCTTCCTGTTTGCCGAAGGTAAACCCGGGCATTCCCTTTTCCACAATTATCCCGCCGATTCCTTTGTAACCCTTTATATCCCCGAAACGGGTATATACCAGATAATGGCTAGCTTCGTCCGCTCCGGTGATGAAGATCTTATGTCCGTTAAGGATAAGGTCATCTCCGTCCTCCACCACGAAGGTGGACAACGAGGTGAGATCGGATCCAGCTTCCGGCTCGGTCATGCAGACGGATACGCTGATATCTCCATTGCACACACCAGGAATAATCGCCTTCTTCTGCTCGTCGGTTCCGAACAGATCGATAACTCTCACCGCCCCCACATTGGATTCGAAGACGGGTCCCGCTATCAAGGGGCTGAACTTTGCCAATTCCTCTATGGCGATAATGGCGTTGAGCGCCGGTGCGCCCCCACCCCCATATTCGGGAGAAAGAGTCATTCCCAACATGTCCATTTCCGCGTACTTTTTTAGGAGATGGTGGGGAAACTCCGCCTTGGCGTCGATATCCTTGGCAAGCTGTTTGAAGTTCTCTTTCTCCCCCATGGTCCTGATGGTCTCGATAATCATCTTTTGTTCTTCGTTGAAAGTGAAGTCCATGTTCTCTCCTTTCCTTCTGTTGCCCGAATCAGACCATCTCGATAAATTCTTTCACATTGTCAATTTTTTCCATGCTCAACACCATATCGATAATGCGATCGATCTTCTCGGGGTCACGATCTCCCGCGAAGCGCCTAAGTTTCTCCTTCATGTCCCCCTCTTCCATAGGATCCCTAGGATCGCCCTTGGGAATATCCACCTGCCTGACCAGTTTTTCCCCGCTTTTAAGTAAAATCTCCACCCTACTGGCGGTCTTTTCCGGATAAAGTTGGTTCAATTCTTCATCC
>JACVIX010000116.1 GCA_015711725.1 Candidatus Geothermincola primus
TTATAGTTAGAAGTGAGCTTATTCTCGGGAGCATCTATGTAGAAATAAGAGCGATTAAGAAGCAACTTCCTGATCGTCAGAAGTGAGCTTATTCTCGGGAGCATCTATGTAGAAATAAGAGCGATTAAGAAGCAACTTCCTGATCGTCAGAAGTGAGCTTATTCTCGGGAGCATCTATGTAGAAATAAAAGCGATTAAGAAGCAACTTCCTGATTAGCATTTACACTCCAAAGGCAAATCGTCTCCGAAGTTGGAACGGTCAACAAAGTAGTTAACCACTCTTCCCTAAATGAATTTTATTTTTGACGTTAAAAATCATTATCAACGATAACCTCGCCAACTCCAAGCGGGTAACAATTTTCAGCTACAAAGCTTGCGCTCAAACCAAGCAGATAACAATCGAAAAAAAGTGGTAACAATCGCAGAAAGGGATGGTTCCTGTTCAGACTGCTTTTTCCTCTGCGAGGAAATCCTCTATGCTAATTATAGGGAGGCGAAAAACGATGGTTGACCACTGGCCTGGGATATATACGATGTTCATGGTCCCCTTATGCGCCGTGACGATTCTTCTGGCAATGGCGATCTCCAGAACCTCTCCCTTCTTTTCAAATTCCAAGCTCCGAAAAAGAAGGTCACTTGAGTCCATATACAGATCTCCTTGAGGGCGGTAGTTTATGGTAAGGACCAGATTGTTCTCTTCTACCTTGGCGTTTAATCGAACCGCCGCGCCGGATACGCAACTCTTTTTTATGTGAGTGAAAATGGAGTTCATCACCTTCTCCATGCGATTCCGATCTAGGAAAAGCGAAGGTAGATCTACCGGGAAGTCTATTATCACATCCTCCGGTAAACATATCGGTTCAAGTGTCCCAACGGTATTTTGAAGCAGTTCGATGAGAGTTACCTCTTCTTTTTTCAGCTTGGCTTTCCCCGACTCCAGACGGGATATATCCAGCAGTTCTTCTATAAGCGAGGTCAAATGCTCCGCGCCTCTATTGATGATATCGATAAACTCTTTTTCCTTATCCGGCGGCAACTCCTGCTTCAACAACATCTCACTAAAACCCTGAATGGAGGTGAGAGGGGTTCTCATCTCGAAGGATACAGCGGACACGAACTTGGAGGTAGCTTGGTTCATCTCAGAAAGCAATTTGAGTTCTCTCAAGGCCTCATTCTTTACCCTTTCTAGCTCCCTACCCTCAAACTGTATACGGTTAATAAAATAGGTGAACAACAGCAAGGCTACCACCTGCGCAGTGAGCAACTGCAAATCATCTTGATGAAACTCGGTAAACCTTATCATCAAAGCCGAATATACCGCGCACATCGACGCAACTATAATAAAGGAAGCGATGGGCGAAGAGAAAAGAATGGTGCTGAAACTGGTGATTAACAACAAGAGGGGAAAGAAATGGCTTCTAACCCCTCCAGTGGTGATGATTATATAAAAAATAGCTGCGACATAAATAAAGCCAATGAGAAAATAAAGGAGAATATAGCTTTTTTTGGGTTCGAAGATCCTTAAAGGTATCATCACCAGAACGGCATTGAGCAGAAACGCGAAGAAAAGCACGAGCAAAAGTGATTGGTAATCGATATCCACGTCATGGGGTAGCAAAAGGAAAATTGCGATCATCGGTATGACAATAGCTACCGACCTCCCAAAAAAGCGCATTATTATCTTCTGAAATTCCAATTCCATTTTTCTTATCCCTCATGTAGATATAAATGGTGTAAATAGGATATTTGCGAACCCACAGACGCATGCAACTCCAAGCTACTCACCCCTTATAGGGAGGTAAACGGTAAAAGTGCTTCCCTGATTGACTTTACTACTCACTTCCACCCTCCCCCGATGCATCTCCACCAGTGATTTAACGATGGCTAACCCCAATCCCGTTCCCGAAATAGCTGACGCCATACCCCTTTCCACCCTGCGGAATTTTTCAAAGATTCCCGGTAATTCATCCGGCGGAATCCCGATTCCGCAATCTTTTACTGAAAACCATACGAACTTACCGGTTGACCCCGTTTTCACCTCCACTGGTCCCCCATGGGGAGAATATTTCAAAGCATTGCTGAGGATGTTTTTAAAGATCTGGCGAACTCTGTCCTCATCGGCGTAGATTAAAGGCAATCTCCCTTCCTGGGTATAACTGATGGTGTGGATTTCGCTCTGGGAGCGCATTAGCTCTATCTCTTCCTTCAATATTTCTGAGAGATCTATCATCCCCTTTTTTAACTCCGCGCCCGCCTCGATGGTGGAGAGATTAAGGAGGTTGGTGATGAGCCGGGATAACCTCTCCGACTCGTTATGGATTATCCCGTAGAATTCCCTTCTCTTCTCCGCGGGCATATCCTTAGACCGAAGGATTTCGCTAAAACCCTTTATTGAGGTAAGCGGGGTTCTAAGTTCATGGGATACTACCGAAACGAAGTCCGATTTAGCCTTTTCCAGCCTACGAAGGAATTCGCTCAAATTCAGAGCCTCGTCCTTGGCCTGCTCATGCTTGCGCATCTCCAGAGCCACACGATTGGAAAGAACGCAAGCAATGAACAGGAATAGCACGTTAAATGCCAAGCGCTGGATATTTTTTGATTGGAAGTTTATGTCGAAAACAATGGTAATCACATAAAATAAAGAGGTAATGGCAGTACTTCCTATCGCCAGCGGCAAGGCGTAGCAGACACCCGCAAGCAAAGGCCCGCCAAAAACCAGATAGAACAGTGGGCTTCTCAGGCCCCCACTAAAATATATCGCTGCGGAAACAAGGAAAGTATAGATTATAATACCAACGAAGAAATAGGGCATTTGGGGTAAGAGCTTGCCGTGTGGACTGGGATGGTTTATAAGGATGTTCCCCACCACCATCGTCAGGGCCAGCGCCCCCAGAACCGAATAGACAACGGTGTAGTCCACGCTCACATCTCCAGGTAAACTGACGATGAGAACGGCCATGGGCACGCTGATTAGCATAAGTATGTTGAGCGTGGAGAGGAGCCGCTTCTCAAAACTCATGTTCAGTTAATGCCCTCCCGCATAGAATATGAACTAAAACCGTAGATTTCACCTCTCACTATAATACTCTTTTCTAATAAGACCTTTATCACTTGCTTATTATATCGGCCAAAGGCTTAATCCTTTTTTACCCCCAAGAATATGCCCAGACATAAGAGTCCATTTGTTCTGGAGTTGTAGTCTTGAAGCCTAAAATCAGCATTTTTTCAAGCGGAATTCAACATGAATTCCAACAAGTTCGGTTCACGGTTGGGATTCCGATACGCCATAGTCTCTAACCAAAGCGGGCAGTTCTTCTAGACTTTTGATTACCATACAATCCAAGGTTCCTGATTTTCCCCATCGATCTAAAAGAACGGGAATCAGGCCCATGCTTCGCGCTCCTAACACGTCCGCGTAATAGTGGTCGCCCACATGGATAGCCTCCCCGGCCAGCACCCCGGATCTTTCCAAAGCCATCTGAAAAATCGCAGGTTCTGGTTTGATTTTACCCACACAGGCGGAGGATATCACGAAATTGAGATAAGGGGAAAGTTTCAAATCTAGGCATAGAGAGGACAGCCGCGCGTCCCAGTTAGAAATTACTCCCATAATCATTCCCATTCTACTTAACTCCTCCATGGTGGGAAGAACATCGGGGAAGAGTGCCCATCTACTCGCCCTCCCAAACTCCTCGTAAATCAATTCCGCCATGGAGAGGTCTTCTTTTACCCCTAGATTCCTCAGAAAAACTGCATAAAGCTCCGTCCACATCTTTTCTGCCTCGGCTTCGGAAGCCCAGAAGGTGTCGTCCTCCCAGTATTTCTCCTCATAATACTCCTCCGCTTCCCGAATTCCCCTCTCCAATTCCTCTACTCTCACTTTGACTCCATGCTCGGTTAATATCTCTAGACAAACCTCCTCCATAGATGGATGGGGCTTCAGAAGCGTGTTACCAGCATCGAAAAACACCGCTCTAATCTTCACCTTTTCTCCTTTCAACTACATTCTACCAAAGAGGCATGTCAAGCTCTTTAGTAATTATCTCGCGCATATGCCCATACATAAGGATTCTAAAGTTTAATCTCGCTAGTCCGACCTTTAACCAAGCGGTCGATCGATTTATATGCTCTCGATCATCGTGTGTTTTATAAATCCCCAAGGATTCCACTCTGTTTCGATTTTCTATGCATAGGAATGCCTTTATCCATCTGAAGAGCTCACATATTAATATTTACATCACATAATTTTCAATAGGTTAGTTACCGCGGGATTTAAAATGCCCGATATATGGAAATCGTAGATCGGTATTGCCAGGGATATCCAGGAAAACCGAAAGGCAATCTATAGGATGATCCAGTAAGTTATTATGCTTTCGTTACCTAATGTTTAAGACAGCACTGCGTCTGCTTCTCTTAAAAGAGAAAGGCGTATCCCTTTTTTACGAAAATTCGGGTCATGCTTTTATCCACTCTCAAAGGAAAAAGTTAATCGCTCGACAAATAAAATGCTTAGAAAAGATTTGGAACCAACGATTCGAGTAGAAGGTCTAACTTTTAAACGTTAAGCGTGATTTAAAATGAAAGACATGTTCATTCGTTTAGATTTGGAACCAACGATTCGAGTAGAAGGTCTAACTTTTAAACGTTAAGCGTGATTTAAAATGAAAGACATGTTCATTCGTTTAGATATCGAGAATAACAAAATTATAAGGATAATGACCTTCTCACTAGCGATTATGCTGCTCATCACGGTATTAATTTCCACGGAAGGATGTTACCCTTCTACCCGAGGTATTCCTATTTCCCAGGAGGAAACCCCAGAAGAAGAACCTCCCAAGCCTATTATCAACCCGCTAACCGGGGAAGAGGTAGCTTCCGAAAGCTTAATCTCCCGCCGACCCCTGGCGGTAAAAATCGAAAACGACCCCAATGCGCGTCCCCAGAGCGGACTTGTGGATGCGGAGCTGGTCTTCGAGGAGTTGGTGGAGGGAGGCGTGACCCGCTTTATCTGCTTCTTCCTTGCAAATGAGAGCAAAGCCCTGGGCCCCAACCGCAGCGTTCGCCCCTCCGATATCGATATCTGCTTCTTCTTGGAACCTTTATTGATCTGCAGCGGTGGAGCTCCATCAGTGATGGCTATGGTGAAAGCCTCGGGGATGATGTATCTAGAGGAAGATGGAACTCACTTCTGGCGTGACCGTAAACGACGCGCTCCCCATAACCTTTACACCAACACGGCAAGGCTCAGGACATATCTCGCCGAAAAGGGGGACAATTTTAATAAGATCGCGGATAGCGGTTTATGTTTTTACAGTCAGAAAGAGATAGCTGAGATAATGAAAAAGGAGGCGGATCAAGAGGAAGCGGGTGCTCAGGAATCCTCTCCGGAATCTCAAGGAAGAGAACTTGAAAGCGGAGAAAATGGGGAAGAAAGTGTTTCGAGTGATATCTCAATCCAAAGGTCGATTCCCGCCAGTAATATAAATATAGGGTACGAGGCGGCCTGCGCGGTGACCTATCGTTACGATCCCATTCTGGGGACTTATCTCAGATGGACTCAGAACAAACCCCTCACCGATTTGGAGAGCGGGAAGCAGGTAAGTCCCCGTAACGTCATTATCCAGTATGTTCAGATAACCTCGTCAGGTTTGAGAGACGTCTTGGGTGCGGAATCTCCCAACTCTCTGGTGATCGGGAGCGGTAAATGTCTCGTTTTCACCTGGGGCAAGTTGATTGAGGGAACCTGGAGTAAAGCAAGCAGAACAGCACCCACTATATTCCGGGACGTCATGGGCAACCAAATCAGACTTTACCCCGGGCAGACCTGGATCCATTTGATTCCACAAAATATCAAGGTAACTTACCAATAGGCGTATACCCATGCCATCAGCAAACTAGACAGTGAAAAAGAGCGTTTCTTAACGTTCATCAAAATGCGTAGGGTTTCGCGATAACCCATATCGCTTGAGAACCGATGCCAATTGCCCCATTTCTCGTGCCTCTTTCCCTCGCTAAAGGTAAGTATCGATACGCAACAGTTTAATGGCGTTCCCCGAGAGAACCATTCTGGCGTCGCTCTCCTCCAATCCCGCTTTCCAAAAATCTCCTAATGTTCTCTCGTAGGATATGAGGGGGAAATCTGTGCCAAAAAGGATTCGATGCCCCCCCACAATCCTCATGGCAATGGCGTAGATTTCACTGCGGTAAAGAAAAGGGGAGGCCGCGCTGTCGTAATAGACTCGCTCGCACGCTTTGGCCACTTCCGGCATCAGTTCATAGAAGCAGAGTCCCCCTCCCCAGTGAGGCAGAATCCAGTCTACATCGGGAAATCTCTCCACCAACCCATATATGGACTTCGGCCCCACCTTTCCTTTGCCTATATACCTGTGTCCCACCTGCTCATTGACGTGAATCATCACCGGAACCTGATAATCCTGAGCTAACTGAACCAGGGGTTTTAAAAGTTCGAAATCCGAGGGGTCGAAACCTTGGGGCTCCGCGTGCAACTCCCCGATCCCTCTCATACCGGCATCAAGGCACCTTTTTGCCTCTCTCCAAGCTTCTTTTTTCTCCCGGGGATTGACACAGCAGAAACCGATAAAATATTGTGGATACTTTTTAACGGTTTCCAGAACGTAATCGTTGCTCTCCTGCGCCAGGGATATGCTTCTCCAGGGAAAGGAGGTGATGACCGCCCTATCCACACCATTTTCTTTAAGAGCGGAGAGGGTCTCCTCACTTCCTACCATCCTGGCCCCGCCTTTCACGTAGACATATCCGAAAGAGAGGTCCAATTCCCCATATCTCCGCGGATCCCTTCTGACCTTATCCGAAAAGATATGAGTGTGCGCGTCGATGATCATCGCTCTCCTCCATAAAACCCTTCACATTCCTGGCTAAGACAAGAGGTGACGATGGGGCGACGGTGCTTCAACATGTCAATAGACGCCATTCCTCCAAGCGAAACAAAACGCCACCGGAGCGCACCACTCCGATAATATATTTTTTCAATTCGTAGTTTACTCCCTTTGTTATCCCAACTTGGACAAGATTTTAATACCACTCAATCCACACTTATAAAAACGTCCGGAATGAGTCCGTAGTTTCCAGGATTCCATCTTAACTTTATCTTCCCGTAGTTTACTCCCTTTGCTATTCCAACTTGGACAAGATTTTAATACCACTCAATCCACACTTATAAAAACGTCCGGAATGAGTCCGGAGTTTCCAGGATTCCATCTTAACTTTATCTTCCACCACTAGGAAGATTTACCTTCTGCGTGATTAGCTCGAGAGCGACCTTTAATTTTTCTCCTCGATAACAGTAGGTAGACATCGATGGCTAGCAAAGTTAAACCTACAAGGAGAATAATCGCGAAATATCTTTGTGCGGAAAAGTAGCCTATAGAAAGAATATAGATGGTCCATCGCAGCAGAGCGCTGCGTTGGTTGACCTCCAGCTCTATCTTATGGGGTATGAATTCCTCTCCATCGAAATCCACCAGGACGTAATGATATCTTGCACGCGGATTCAACATAAACCCCCCCGCCCCTCCGGAAATTAAGTAATGCACTCCCCGATATTCAAAATCTTTATAATCATGAAAATGGGAGCAACAGACCAGATCCACGTCCTTCTCCAGCATTAGGTTCATGAACTTTTCTGCTGCTTCCTTATTTTTATACATAATCCTCATGCCTCCCCATGGATCTACCGGAGGGATGTGAGTAAAGACCACGATATACTCGCCCTGCAGTGCTCCCTCCAACCAATCAAGCTCACCCTCGGAGGGATCTGGACTCATGGTCCCGAAGAAGACAAAACGCACTCCGCTGAAATCGAAAAAATATCTTAAGGGACCGAGATTCTCCATATAATGGGTATATCCATCGTTTCTCAGATCGTGATTGCCTGGTAAGGCGAAGAAGGGGTGGTTGAAAGATTCCAAAGAAATCATCGCCCTCGCGTATTCCTCTTCTGATCCATGATGCACCAGATCTCCCCCCTGGCACACGAAGCTAGTTTCCGTCCCCTCTATTTCAGTGGCGATCTGCTCTAAGACAGATAAACGGTTATGGGTATCTCCTATATAAGCAAAGGTAAATGGTGGATCCGTATCCTTTACTCCACCCTCTGGGGCGTTTTCCATGAAAATCTCAGGAGAGCCAGGTCCCTCAACTGTATAGGAAGGATGCGGGGCGATGGCTCGGGCAACTATCCTGGAACCTTCCACGCTTTTCACAAAAGCCTGGGAAAATGAAACCCGGGTTCCTTCGGCAGTGGTCACCACCTGTACCAGTGAGGAGTCTTCCTGAGGAAGTTCCCTTTTATAATCTCGGCTCCTATAGATAGGGGCGGCTATCCCGATCGCGATACCCGCCGCTAACAAAATATTTAGCGCGACCAGCGTGATGGCCAGAGAAACTCGCAAGCATCTTTTATGCATGGAATAAACCTTCGCATTCTCGCTTCTGCAATATACAATTCGTCTTACCATTTTAACAACAAGGAGAAGAAATGACTAAAAATAGTTGAATTTAACATCGTTCAGTCGGTTACATCAGGAGTCACGCATTGGGCCTTAATAAAATGGCAAATGGTTGTCTACCTTGAAACGCCCATTCAACGGATTCACATGACATGATAAATAGGGATTAGCGCCCATGTCTTGCGGTGATTCATCGAACTCCTCTCCCTCCTATTCCCCTAATAAAGGACCATGGCAATGATGCGTTTTCCCTTCTATCAATCAACTTTTACCCTGGTTTGTGGAGGAAGTCTCTGATAAATTTATAAGAGTCATAAAAAGAAATAGCGGACGGGCTTATCGATATCTTGCATGTCTGACTGGAGTTGCATGCGGCCCGTCGTCGCTCTTTGAGACAGGTGAAAAGAAAATGGGTTCCTTTATACTTATTTTACTGATCTTAGCCCTTTTCGCTCTTGCTATTTATGGTGTATACCTGCTTAGTCGCATCGCTATGGCCTATAAAAAGATTCGCAAACTTAACCAGATGCGCTACTATGAGACGCTATTATATTCCGCGCTCCAAAAGGCGGAGGTGGAAGAGGTGCTCTCCCTAATTCCGGCAGGGACAAAAATGGACTTCTTAGAGGAAGTTCTGGTGCGTATGGGAACTACCTCAGAGGGACAATTGAAGGATAAGATCGTATCCCTTTATGATCGCCTGGGATTTTACCAGTCGAGGGTGGAGTCATTGGGAAAAGCCAGGATGAAAATACGATTACAATCTGTAGAATATCTTGGTAAGATAGGAGATTCCCGCGCGATACCCTATATTCTCCCCCTGCGGGAAAGCGACCAGCCGGAATTACGAAAGCGGGCCATCGCTGCCCTGGAACGGATGGGAAATAAACAATAGGCTGAAAATAGGGCGAAAATAGGGTGAAGCCATGCCGGAACTGCCTGAAATAGAGACCATACGCAGAGACCTTCAGAAGAGAATCAGGGGCAAGACTATCGAAAGATGCGAGGTGCGACTACCCCGGCTGATAACCTGTCCCGACTGCGATGAGTATTGCGCGTTGCTCAAGGGATCCATCATCCTGGAGGTGAACAGAAGGGGTAAATACCTCCTCTTCCAACTGGATAAACCCTACCAATGGGTAGTGCATCTAGGTATGAGTGGATCCCTGCAACTTGTGGAAGACGACGTGGAAGAACCCAAACACACCCATATCGTCCTGTATTTACATCCTCGTATGCTATTGCGTTATGTTGACCCTAGGACCTTCGGCGAGAGCGCCATCGTGGAGCAGGGTTGCTATGAGCCGTTAAAGGGCCTCGCCCATCTGGGGCCAGAGCCTTTGAGTCGATCATTCACCCTACCGGTTCTTCGCAGCATTCTACATCGGCCTGCCAAAATCAAGTCTCTGCTCATGAATCAATCAAGAATAGCGGGTATCGGCAATATCTACTCCGACGAGATTCTTTTCCGCGCCGGCATCGACCCTCTGAGGCCAGCCAACACCCTGGACGAGGATGAGATCAGGGCGCTTTACAGCGCAATCATAACCGTTCTTAGGGAAGCGATCAAGGGGCGAGGGTCCTCTATAAATAACTTCGTTGACCTGGAAGGAAATCCGGGAAGATATCAGCTTTCCCATATGGTTTATGGAAGGGAAGATCAACCTTGCGCGCGCTGCGGAAATCTCATTATCAGGCGAAAAATTGGAGGCCGCAGCAGCTATTCATGCCCTAGCTGCCAATCTTGAAACTCCGCGATTGAATAAATAGCATTCTCTTGTTCTTCTTTTCCCCACCTATGCATCGGTGGAGACCATAGCGAAACCCGCCGCAATCCTATTGCGACAAACTTTCAACAGGCACGTGGCTTATATGACAAAAAGATCCCTCCTTTAAACACCATAAAACCCCATTTTAAAATCGAAAAATAAAAGCCCCTTTTTCAGGGGCAAGCACGCGAGTGCGGGGCTCCGCGTATGTTACAATGTCCAAACACACTCGTCCAATTATAAAGACGATTTAATTTAAGTCAATAGACACTGTCATTTTTTGGGTAAGATTTAAAATCGAAAAATAAAAGCCCCTTTTTCAGGGGCAAGCACGCGAGTGCGGGGCTCCGCGTATGTTACAATGTCCAAACACACTCGT
>JACVIX010000117.1 GCA_015711725.1 Candidatus Geothermincola primus
AGCGGTATATCCAGGGCGCATAGTATTCGCCACCTCGGCTACCACCGCGTTCTCTCCTCCTACCAGACGTGTCAGATGCTCGGCCTCGGCGGCGGTGGAGTAGTCGTTCCAGAGCTTAGCCTGATCCCTGACAAGGTTTCCTTGCGAGTCAACCGCCACCAATCCATGTTGCTGACCGCCTATGGAAATAGCCCGGATAGAGCCTACGTCTATCTTCCCCTTTATTCTTTCCAAGAGCATGAAAAGTGCGTCTCTCCACATAGCGGGAGGCGATTCCGAAAATCCAGGAGGCAGCCCTTTCACCACACCCATCTCCGTATTGTAAGCCGGGAGGTCCTCATCGAAGACCAGCCCGTCTTGGTAGATCACCTCTCCTTCCTCTTCCCCGATAATCACCGCCTTCAGTCCTTGGGTTGAGAGGTCCAATCCCATGAACATGCCTCCCAATTTAACCTCCTTTCCTGAGACTAGTCACTTTCGCCAACATCCGCATTCATGAAAACGAGGCGATTATCAATTCATATCTTTATTCTTTGCGCGTCAAAAACAAAATAATTTGATGTGTCTCTCCTCGAGCACAACACTCCGAGTATATTTATCTTTCTTGCCTCACAATCCTCCCGGAATGACATTTTACCAGCTTCTATCTCAAACATGTGGAGCCATATCTCACTCTTGTCCACCAGGACCGCTTTAACAGCTTTTCTCGATAGACTGTTTACCGCTATTTATAACCCACCAACATCTCTTTCGATTTTACTTCTTATCCAAGGATCAACGTAATCGGGAGGACGATTATCCCACTATCAAATGATGGAGAGAGCTCGGGAAAAGCATTAATCTCCTCCTAGGAAAGTAAAAGAACGGTAAAGTCTATAAGGAAGGGCGAGAAAATTAATGTCCACTTTAATTTCATAAAAGATTACGATTGGCCATGTCGTTCGATCGATGGAGAATTTTTTAAAAACATAAGTACAAACCCTCGATAATAAAAGATATTTTTGGCCAACCTTAGCGATTTTCGTAATATCCGATAGATGTTTCATCAAACCTTATTGACTATAAAACCCTGAGAGATAAGCTTTTGCGGCAAAATAAGGAGCCATTTTGCTATGGTCACTTGGTAAAATTTACACTATTATTTTGTCTATAAAAATTTTGTCTATAAAAATGAAAGACCGTTTGTCACGCTGAGGAGGGGAATCAGTGAATAAATCGATAAAACTGGGATTCGTTCCCGCCAGTCGGGATATTTTCGATCAGCAGTTGGCGGTTAAGATGCGGGAGTTAACCCTGAAATCTTTCGCCAAATGCGATATTGAAGCTGTGGTTCCAGATTCCACCCTTACCCGCAATGGTTTGGTCCAATCCCTGGACGAAGCTGAAAAGTGCGCAAAGCTTATGAGCGACGCTAAGGTAGATGGGGTGGTAATCGGAGCGGTCAACTTTGGAAATGAGATTCCCGCCGCACTGGCAGCGATTCAGGGAGCGCCCGATAAGCCCATCTTTATTTTCGGATGCGAAGAGGAGGGAGCATTAAGCCGGAGGGAAGCCCGAAGAGACGCTTTCTGCGGTTTAATATCTATCGCCACCGCATTACGCCACCGGGGAGCGCGGTTCACCTTTCCCGGACGCGCCAATTGTTTTCCCGACGATGAGGAGTTTATCCGGGACTTAGCCAACTTTGCGCGGGTGTGCCGCGCCGTCAATGGAATCAAAGGATGCGTCTATGGCCAGATAGGTCCCCGTCCGGCGGAGTTCGAAACTTGTGCCTTCAACGAGATATCGCTTCTGCGCCACTTTAATATTAGGGTGGTGCCCATTCCCCTAACTCAGGTGATCAGGATGGCTCAGCAGGCTAACTCCGGAAAAGTGGACTCAATAATCGATCAATACAAGGAGGAGGTGGACATCTCAGCTCTCACCAATGAGGATCTAGAAAAGATAGCTCGCCTGGAGGCCGCAATAGACGCAATCGCCAAAGAGCACGGATTAGCGGGAATGGCTATACAATGCTGGACCTCCCTGCAAGAAGATTATGGAATCGTCCCATGTTACACTATGTCACGTTTAACTTCTAGGGGTATACCTTGCGCCTGCGAAGTGGACATCCATGGAACTCTGTCTATGCATCTGCTTATGCTCATCTCGGGATCGCCGGCTGCCCTGGTTGACTGGAACAATCGACATTATCGGCTCAGAAACGTCTTTTCCGCCTGGCATTGCGGAGTCTTTCCCAAAGAATTTTCCCGGGAAAAGTCCAAGCTGGGATACCATCACCTCTTCGCCGAATCTAAAGGTGAGACCTCAGGGTGCTATGGGGCGCTGGAGCTGATCGCGCAGGAGGGTCCGGTGACCTTATCAAGAATCACTGAAACCGAGGATGGCAGATGGCTCTCCCTCCAGGTGGAAGGAATGATCATCTCAGCGGAGGGAGAACCCCCTGGAAGTCACGCATGGGTGGAGGTCTCCGATCTTGACGCCCTTTACGCCTGCATCCTACGTAACTTTCCTCACCATGTGGCTATGGTGAAGGGCCACTATGGTGACGCTCTGCGCGATGTGGCATATTTTTTAGGAATGGAAAGCGTAGAGCCCATCTTGCCGCTCAGAGAGGCAAATTGACCCCGAACTCCCATCCGCTCGCTAGCCACCGGGCTTTTCGCAAATCCTGACTATTCTAAATCGTAGTCATCTGGAATAATCTTCATGCGAGTGAGAAGAGGATCGTGACCGGGAATAACTATATCGGCCATCAGATCCAGTTTGGCCAAGGAACGCATGATCTCCCCTGGATTGAGGATGGAGGGCCCGAAATAACCTCCGTAACGGGCTCCAAATACCCGGGAGAGGACCTCCTGTACCTCCGGGTCATTTAGATCCAGCTCCTTACCAGCCACTCCTCCCTTGGCCACAACCTCGTAGAATTGTTGGGGAAACCGCTTGGCCAAACCGCCGTAGAGATAAGCCGCATCCCCGAAGATGATGGCGCGCCCCCGGCTAGTGTTTACCGCTACCGCCTGGTGACCAGCGGTGTGACCAGGGGCGAAGATAAGGTCGATCCCTTCCTTCAAATTGAAATCTCCATTAACCAGTCTGAAACGTGGCACTAGGTCGATCCATTCATCGGGATACCCACCCACCGCCTGATACCCCATAGGGAAATAAGCGTTGATAAGTTCCTCTTCCTGCACATAATAGTTCGCATTCTCGAAGAGATAGAGATATCCAGTATGATCGTGATGGAGATGAGTGATGATCACTGTCTCTATGGCAAGGGGGTCCACGCCGTTAGCCTTGAGAACCTCCGGCACCTCCAACTCCGGGGTACGATGGGGTCCAAAGATAAACTTGGGCACATGGTCATGCTGATAACTAGCGTCTACGATAATCTGTTCACCATCTTCGCCTTCGATTAGAAACATGAACACGGGAAGATCCGCGAAGTAACCCGCAGCGATTGGACTCATGATTAACCCCCAGTTCATATGGAACCATCCTGTCAAAAGGGGTTTAATGCAATACTCTTTCATGATATTCACTCCTTTCCCAGAAATTGAATTGATACGACATTATGTTTATTCCCTGACGATGACCGACTTATGCGATATGGATATGAACTACGCACATTCAATAATGGAATACAAAATTTAATCCAATTCGGTGATTTCGCCTCTAGGATATTAAACAATGATTCCATTTACCTCTTTCGCACCTTTGATCAATCAAATAAACCTATTTAAGATGACTCATGAGCAGCTAGTATATGCCTTGCCAAGGAAATAAGTTTTCTCCAGGCTATGATCGCTTATCTTTCGGCAAGCGCTCCTCGCGCTTCTTCCATGTGATCATCTCCACTTATCAGAAAAATTTATGAAAGACTTGCCTGCGCTAAATTGACCAAAATGAGACTTCTAAATTCGCTTCCAAAAAATCCTTCACCAAGTCATATCTCCATTCACAGCGTTTTGTTAGCGTGACAATCAGAAAGGCGACACTGCTCTTTGGGGTATAGCGTTTTACCATCTTGGACGACCAAACTTTGCGAGAAAACGGTCCATCTCTCTTCGATGAAAAAGGCGGCTTTCATTAACCTTTTAGCGATAAAAGATGAGCGGCTAATTGGGTAAGGGTGATTCATCATAGCAATGTCTTTCGCAAAAATCGATTCAAAGGGTAAGGGTTGGAATAAATCATGGCATGGTGTCAAGCTAAATGGTTTGTCCGCTGGCGAAATCCACGCGGGCGTTTAGCCAAGAAAGAAATCGCGAAAGGTAATGAAATCATTATAAACACTCAACCTGCGTCTTTTTCTATGATGGAGAGATAAAAGGTCCTTGCTAAAAACTTTCCTTTACTTGTTAGCTAGAGGTTTCTTTAAAATCTTCTCGCCGGTCATTTTTAAAACCACTTTTATTCTCTGAGAAGGGCATATAGGGATGCATATGCCACACCCATCACAGAAATAGGAGAAACGAGGGGTAATGCGATGTCTCGGGTAAATGGACTGTTTTTCCTTATGCCTTTCCGCGGGAACAGCCAGAAAGACTCCCCGGGGACAAGCTTCCTGACATCGAAAACCACAACTCTCGGCATCACACGATTTTTTTACTTTTATCTTGTATTCCGCCATGCCTACCACTTCCCCGCAGCCTGAGGAACCATTTCGCGAGGCACTAGGGAAAGAGCGTCATGCACACATGCGCCTCTGCATAAGCCGCACCCGAAGCAACGCGAAGCGTCAACCTCTACTCCGCCTCTTTCAGGGTTATAGGAGATCGCCCCAAAAACGCAACGTGAGGCGCACCATGGGCTCTCGCACTCTTTGCACCGCTCCGCATCAACCTTGCAAACATCATGACCTTTATAGAGCGCCACTTCTACTCCATTGGCGAAACGCTGCTTGAGAGAAGTGCAGTAGCGTTCCTCACAATTACAGATGCAGATGGGAAATGGGATTTTCGCGTAGAGGACCTGGTGGAAGTAACCTCTCCGGTCAAAATCCCTCACCAGCTTCCTGGCCTCATCCAATGTAAGTTCTTCAATGGGTTCCCCGGGCACGTAACGAAGCATGAGATCCTTAACCGGCCCGAAATTTAGACAAGCCATCTCCTGTTTATGGCTTACTAGACGCCTACAGGCGCAGGGCAAGAGTACGAAATCCCTGGCGTATTCCAGCAGTTGCAGGGAATCTTCCAGGGAAACCACCTGTCCGCCATGCTCCTTGGGGGCTATGCGGTCCACAGCCTTTTTAACCAATTTTCCTATTACCGGCCAATTAACCATTTCGGTGACCCTGGAGGTGAAGTCCACGTAATAATCTATCCCCCAACCCACCAGTTTCTCGATGGTTTTGGCTCTTTTAGGGTCCTCCAACAATTTGTCGGAGAAATTCTCTGGATTAAGATACCAGCGATTATCCTGGCCATGCTCGGAACAGAACTCACACATAGCCTCGCTCCTTTCCTCACAGGGATACTGCCTTACGAACATTCCGACCCAATCAATCTTCCATTATGCAAAGCGCTTAGGGGTGCTCGTCAGGAAAATGCTCCTAAACACATCTCGTCCCTACTAGAATAAATTTTCCCTAAGGAATAGCGACTTAACCTTTCCGCGCACGCCTATTGGATAAATATCCTTAATAATATTTAATCCAGCCGGATTTCATTACCCGTATCCACTCCTCAATGTCCGCTACAGAAAGCCTAGAATCTTGTGCATTTGAGGAATCACTCTTACATCCTGAAAATAATTTTGCGACAAGGCGTACGCTTGTTCCAGGATTTCGATAGCCAATGGTTTGGGTTTTAACTTGCCGCTTACCAGCTGCAGCACCACCGTCTGAGTTTTCCCCAACTCACTCAATGCCTTAAGAGTTCTTTCCAACTCCTCCAAACTCACCTCCCGGCTGATCGTCACCTTGAGAAAAGCTTGTCCAGGACTTGTGAGGGCTAGAAAGTCACGGTGGTTATCCAGCTGGTTCTCCACGTGAGCGACGCTGGACAACTTGACATCCATAGCGATAATGTCCAACTCCTCGACCACCTGAGCAAGTGACCGATGGAGAGTTCCGTTGGTCTCCAGATAAACCATAGGGCGATTTCGACCAAAAGCTCTCAAGATTTCCCGAAGCCCTTCCACATGCAAGAGCGGTTCTCCCCCAGTTATACTTATAGAATGGAAGTATGGTCTCCATAGCTCGCGGACTTTTTCCACAATTAACTTTCCCGAGATAGGGTTAGGAAGTTCGTCAAATTCTCTGGAGAAAGGAAGCCTCTCCAATTTGGCAACGGGGCTCTCTTTCCAAGCATTGGGGGTATCGCAGAAGGCGCAACGAAGATTACAACCGCTCATGCGCAAAAAAACCTGGGCTTTGCCCAGATAGATACCCTCACCTTGGAAGGAGGTGAATATTTCGCAAAGATTGACTGGCAATTCTACTTACCGAACTCCTCTCACCTTGGACATCTGAAGATCTATATCCTTCATCTCGGTGATAAATTTCTGTAAGACCCGCAGGATAAAATCGTCCACAGGGACCTCTAGATCCTCCAATCCGAAAGTGGGGACAGGGGTGTTCTCGCTAACTATATTAACGCCAGCGTGAATCAGCGTGGAGACGGGGCTGGCGGTGGCCACCGAGACGCTCAACTTACGATCTTCGATACCCTCCTCGTCCACCTCGATGAAGAGGTCATTGCCCTTGCGATTGACGAATATCTCCGGTTTTATTTCCTCTATAACCTCTTTGATAATGCAGATAAGTAGTCTCTGGATAACTATAGTCTTGGAAAGGTCTGAATTGAAAAGCTCAACGATAAAATGGGCCATATCCTCGCTGACTATCTCCTTCCCCGCCTTGGCGTCCATGATATCCACCATCTTATCGCTGGTCACCTTGCAGGGACCCCTGAAAGCTATAACCGAATTTCCTTGGACGTTATATTCGGTAAGAGCCCAGAGAGAACGTAGCTGGCTACCATCGTAGATCATCTTCTTTCCCTTTATATACTTTCCCTTCATGGCTTTATCCCGCCTTCAACAAGTGATCCTCAATGACCGAACTATGATTATTCACCGCCAAATAGACCCGCCAGGCAACTTTCTCCTCTCGCCTCTCGTGCCGCATTTATCAAGCGTGCGCACGACTCACACTTCCCGCACATCCGCTCCTGTCCATTATAACACGCCCACAGGCATTTCCAGGGGAAATCCCTGCGCATACCTTCCTTGAAAATCTTTTTCTTATCCCAATCAATAGTGTATGAAACAAGCTTTACCCGTCCTCGGGTGGAATATTGCCAGCAGGCATTGACTGCCTCGACGAACTCCCGGGAGTTGTCGGGAAAGGTTTCCGCCTCCTCCGCGTTAAATCCAGCCACAACCAGTTCCGCTTCCACCGTCTCAGCTACCGCAGCCGCGATATTCACCATCACCCCATTGCGATTGGGAACCCAAACCATTTCAGCGGTTTCCTCTAAGTCTACCCCGCCGCTCCCCCAATACTCAGGTGAATGCTGCGGTAGTGAAACTCTCTCATCCGTGATCGCGCTCCTGAACCATTCTTTGAGACCTTTGAGGTCGATGGCCCGGTGCGCTACTTTTAAAAGATTGCATAACTCCCGGGCCTTGGCGATCTCCCTGATCGCGGAAAGCTGGCCATAGTCAAAGGTCAACGCTAGAATGACTTCTCCCGCCTCCAGAGCAAGGCAAAGATTGATCGACGAGTCTAAACCGCCCGAGAGCAAAACCACCTGTTTCATAGGACCCATCTCCTCAGTGGCCCAACTTTATAAAACCAAAATGTAGATTGCATCATCTATAAAATTTCTTGGCAATAAGCGGCGGCCGTTTTAACGTCGAAAACGTGAAAAATCTTCATAGAGGAGCATTGTGATGGTCCTTCAAATCGACTGCCATGGAAACCTATCTCCAGTGAAACATTCTTTCCGTTCCGACTGAAATTATTACGGTCGCCTAGTTTACCTCATTATCCGGGTAATATATCGCGGCAGTGAATGGGGATTCCGAAACCCGTACCCAAATCAGCCTTGCCCGCGGAGCAACATCCTCCAATTCTGAACGCACCTGTTCATATATCACCCTGGCTATGTTCTCCGATGTCGGGGAGAACTTATCGAAGGGGGAAATATCATTTAGGCAGCAATGGTCAAACCTCTGTAATTTCTTATCGAGAATTTTCTTCAAATCGTGGAAATCCACCAAGAGCTGCGCCTCATTTAAGTTCTCGCCAAGCAGCGCTATTTCCACTTCCCAAGTATGACCATGTACACTGGCGCATGGCCCTTCGTAATCCCTTAGGAAGTGGGCTGCATCAAACCCGCCTTTTACCCGTATCTCGTACATACTATTTCATCGGAAAAAGAATACTATAATATTTTAACATATTGTAATAATAAATTGTCAGGTGAAAAAAGCGCCCCCAGTAATAGTCGATAATAAGTAAATGGATTAAATGGCAATGCCGACATTTGCTCATCCATATGCTTCCTCAAAGGCGATACAGCAACCCCATGCCGCGATATATTCCGGATTCTCAGGGACAAAGACCTTAACCCCCGTTTTTTCCTCAATAAACCTTACCAGGGATTGGTTGCGAGCGACACCTCCAGTACATACGATAAGTTCGCTGGTGAAGTGGTTCACCAAGGGAAGAAGGCGAAGACAGACGGCAAGGTTCACCCCTGCCGCCAATCTTTCCAGGGGATATCCCTCAGCCAGCAAGCCCACCAGTTCGGTCTCTCCAAAAATGGCGCAGGTGGAACTCAACTCCACCGGGTCATCATGATAGGTAGTGAGCTCGTCCAGCGAGATTCCCAATACTAATGACATATTTTCTAGATAACGTCCCGAAGAAGCGGCGCAGCGGTCATTGGCCACAAAATCAACGGCTCTGCCAGATTTTATCAGGATCGCCTTGGCGTCCTGGCCTCCCATATCTAGAATCAGGTAATCACTTTCTTCCAACAACTGACTGACTCCTAAAGCGATAGCCTTGATCTCTGGAACCAGGTGCGCTTCTTTCTCGGGAAGCCTTACCCTTCCATATCCGGTGGCGGCTAGGGGAACCTCTACATTCATTCCCAGCTCCCGCTTTTTCAGGATCATTTCGCCTCGTTCCTTCCCAATATAACTGCGGTAGAAATCCGCAGTGGGATAGATTCCCATCATCTTTATCCCGCCGGCGTTCTTTTCAACTATCTTCACCGTCCGGCTACCCAAATCGATGCCATAGACACGCATGGGAACAGCGCTCATCCCTTCCACCTTTCCTGCAGAATATTCACGAAGTTTTCCAACCGCATCTTGGTGCGGGCATCGAGACGAGTTGAACGATCCATTTCCACCGTGAGTATGGGGACATGGAGATGGCGCTGCATCAGGATGTCCTCCACCTGTCTGAAACAGAAACTCTGCACATAATGTATGATTCCTTGGATATTTCGCTCCCTGATCTGTTCCTTGATATCCCTCAGCCTCTCCTCGATGGAATAAGGATAGGTAAATGAGAGGTATTTTTCCACCAGGTCTTTATGTCCCTCAGGAAGGGTGAACTGCCTCTGAACCTCATTGAACACCACTCTGGCCCCCAATCCTTCGAGGAAACCGTATATCTCCGGAGCAATGGGGGGAACCCCCACATAACCCAATGGAATCATCTCTTTAAAGTGAGCTTCTCCATATGAGACTTTCCGTCTGTTCAGTTCCTCCAGAAACATATCAACTTTTCTCTCGTAAGCGTCAATATCGCCCTCAAAATCGCTGCAGCAGACCTGGTAGAGATGATTCTCCATACCTGTCACCGTACCCTCCGTATAGCTCCTTTTATCAATTTCCCAGACCTTCTTCCTCACTTGATCTATACGGGCAGTTACGGCTTCGACATCCCCAGCGCTGGCACTCAGCCGGCGCATTAGTTTATCCATCTCCCTGCGTAGGAGATAGGGGTCGCGGTCATAGGGATACGCGAAGGGCACCACTTCTATCCCATCCGCCTGTAGGGTCTCCATCAAAGCCTGGGTATTTGAACAATCCCCTTGAGTAACCGCTATTATCATACCGAGGTCCTCTAATCTTCTGGCGACCCCGTATATACCTTTTACCCAGGCGCAGAAATTGCGGGGAAAGCCCGCTATTTCAGCTTCCTCAATCAATTGGCGGTTTTCCAGATGTGCCACGAACACGTTATTTAAATCCACCGGCTCATTTCCGGAGGCATAAATTATTTCTATGGGAACGGTGGTGGTTATACCTATCCTCATAAAACGATTATATCAGCAACAAAGTGGCGAACAACGTGGATATATCGCCAATTTGGGTGTTTATGTGGG
>JACVIX010000118.1 GCA_015711725.1 Candidatus Geothermincola primus
TTGGATATAGACGATTCATCTCCCTGTAGATCATTCCTGGTTCCTTGGATATAGACGATTCATCTCCCTGTAGATCATTCCTGGTTCCTTGGATATTATGGAACGTTTAAAAAAGCACCTCCCGCTTCCAATAGATGCTCCACGTGGGCATATTCCAGCTTATCACCTCAGACGCCTTAAGAGTAATTCTCGCATATATCCATAGGAAGCGCTAGGTTCGCAACCATCAATGAATCTCATCCTATAATGTGTTTATAGAAATTGGGATTATCGGGATCGCGGAGAGTTTTTCCCACGGGGTTTAACGGATGGGCGGCTTGGTTAAAAATTAAAGAAGTGGCGAGAGCGACGCGACGAAGAGGAGGTGATAGCATGGCTCTCAGTTACTATTGGAGCAGGGACGAGCAGCGGAAGTACGCGGAGGAGAAGCTCTTTCGCTATATCCGCGACTACGTTTTCCCTTTCCATCCCTACTATCGCAAGGTGATGAAGGAGAAGGGCATAGACCCTGAGCGCATATATACCTACGAGGATTTCCGCAAAATTCCCATCACGGAGAAGGCTGACACCTTGGCGGACCAGCGCGCCTTTGTGCTCCAGCCCAAGATGGAGGGTGTGGATTACGAGGTGGAACCTCTGCCTAGAGGCAAACAGCTGGCCTATGCCTCCAAGACCTTCTTCACCCGTTATCTCCGGGATGTCTATGGAAAGCCCCGTTCCTTCAAGGATAAGGTGCGGCAGACCGCCATGTACGAGTGGCTGCCCATTCACTACAACTTTAGCGGTGGCACCACCGGGATGCCCTCCGCGGCGCTCTACACCAGAAGGGACCTGGACCTAAACGTGCGCAAAGTGCACGGGATGATTTACACCTTCGGATGGGAGCCGGACGTGCGCACCATCAGTCTTTTCCCTGGGGTTCCCCATGTGGCTTTCTTCGCCCCCGTCACCGTGCAGTTCCTGGTGGATAACGGGGGAGTGTGCCTGCATACCTTCGGGGGCAAGGCCATCCCTACCGAGCGCCAGGTAATCATCGCCAGCATGCTGGGCTTCAATATGATCTGCGCCATCCCCAGCTATTTTCTCTATTGGCTGAAGACCGCCCTCGATTTGAAGGAGAAGGGTTGGATCGAGGGGATCAAGGGGATCAAGTTCGCGGTGGTGGCAGCGGAGCCCCTTACAGACCAGTACCGCCAGCGCTTCAAGGAGTACTTGGAAGAGCTGGGATCCCCGGGGGTGAAAATTATAGAGATTTATGGGATGACCGAGACCAAGGCGGGCTTCTTTGAATGCGGGGAGAAGACCGGAGCGCATCTCAACCCCGAATTTTATTTCTGGGAAATGTTGGACCCCGAGACCCGGGAGCCGGTGAAGTGGGGGGAGCCGGGAGTGCTGGTATTTTCCCATATCGACTGGAGGGGGACGGTGCTGCTGCGCTACTGGACCGGAGATCTCATCCAGGGGGGGATGGTCTGGGAGAAGTGTCCCACCTGCGGCCTGACCGTTCCTCGCATAATGACCCCCATCGTCAGGGCGGCGAAGGATTTCACCAAGATCAAGGGCTCCACCGTCCCCCTGCTCAATTTCCGCACCGCCCTGCACCGAGTGGAGGGACTGGACGCCTTCCAAGTGGTCATCGGAAAAGAGGATGAGCGTGATCCCCTTTCTCGGGATAAGGTGACTATCTACGCCTGCCTGGAGGAAGGCGCGGATGAAGAGAAGGTGAGGCGGGGAATCATAGATACCGTGAAGATGGAGACGGAGATCTCCCCTGACGAGATAGTCTTCGAGGATCCCTCCAGCGTGGAGCGTCGCCTCTTCGAGCGCACCGGGTTGAAAGGGGATTGGGTGGTGGATGTGCGCGAGGTCACCATCACCCAGCAAGCGGCGCCTCCGCCAGAGGTGGAGGAGGAGGAAGTCGCGGGAGAACCGAGCGAAGAGGCCGAAGAGGGAGAAGAGGGAAGATAAGAATAAGACCGTAACGGAAAAGGAGCTTTGGCGAGAAGGATATGGGGAGTGATAAAGAGAATAAAAGGGTATAAGCCCCCAAGGGCGAGGCGTAAGCGCTCAGCAGGAAATGCGGTGGAGAAGGACCTGGTCACGCACTCCTAACGCCCCGCCCTTTCCCTTGCGCCAGAATGGCAATTCTGTCGGTAGTCATCCCTGAAAGGAGGGGGGAAACCGCTCCTCGATCCCAGGATGCATCAGGCTTAGATGGAATTGACACGGCGAAGGTCAAAGGTATTCCTGGGGCGTAAAAAAGAGATTTGCGAGTAATTCCAGAGCACGATGGAGCAAGAGGCTTGCTCACGCGAAGATAGGATTTTTCAGCGAGAACTATTTATTGTTTTGACCTGAATGTTTTTAACGACGCCTTGATCATTAAATATAAAAGGAGACGAGCTGTTTGGGCGAGAACGAGTTTAATCAATATCTACATAATGTAACAATTATATCGATTTGACGAACCGAACGTCCGTCGTGAAACAATAAAGACCTAGGAAGAGGTATATTATGGCATTTGATAAATTCCCTTAACCTTTTATCGCATTTTATGGAAGGATTCCGAGAGGCAGGATGGATTAGAAAAACTTTTCGAAAATATTAAACTCTGCGGGGATGAGAGATTAACGGTATTTTATATAATCGAGGACCAATTATTTATTTGTATTGTGTAAAATGATTCCTGGAGATTTCTGGGCAAGTAATGAAATAAGTGTGTTTCCAAAAGATAAAATACCTGGGGAGGTGAGGGTAGATGGCGGAGACCGATTATGATTTGGTGGTGGTGGGAGGGGGTCCCGCCGGGGCGGCGGCCGCCCTGGCCGCGGTGGAGAGAGGCCTCAAAACGTTGATCCTGGAGAGAAAAAAGATGCCCCGTTTCAAGCCTTGTGCCGGTTATATCTTTCAAGAAGCCGGTGCGTTCCTCCAGAGGCATTACGGCCCCATCCCAGACGAAGTGAGATCCCACCCTCATCAAATCAAAGCCATCCGCATCTTGGTGGGCAGAGGGTTGCGCTTGGAGGTTCCCATCGGTGGGGAGAGCGTATGGCGGAGTCGTTTCGATGAGTGGCTGTGCCGCGAGTCTGGGGCGGAGATAAGAGATGGCGCCGCATTCATAGATTTCGCTGAGTGGAGGGATCGAGTGGAGGTGAGATATCGGTGGGAAGAGAAGGAGGTGACGTTGAAGGCCTCCGCGCTGGTCGCCGCGGACGGAGGGGTCTCCCCGGTGGCTAGAAAGGTGGACCCCGCTTTCGTTCGGGGGGTTGCCCACATCGCCACCAAACATGAGTATCACCGAGGGGATATAGAGCTGGAACCGGGGTATTTCTATGTATTCGTCGATCCCCTCTACGGGGTCTACCCCGCCCTTTACTTCAAGGATGACCTGCTGGTGACGGATACCTCGGTGCGCAAGGGGAAAAAGATCGAACCCACTAGACGAGCCTTTCATTCCATGCTCGCCAGGGAGTTCGGATTTCGCTCCCGAGAAGTGACTATGGTCTCGGGTTGCCAGAGCGTCTTTCCCGCGGCGCTGAATCGATTCTGCCTGGGCACCGAGAGGGTACTGGTGGCGGGAGAGGCGGCGGGTTTCATGAACGCGCTGGGGGAGGGAATCTCCTCGGCTCTGTCCACCGGCTATCTGGCGGGCAGAGCGGTGGCGGAATGCGGGAAAACTTATCCGGGGAATGTCTATAGAGAGTTAATTAAGCCGGAGAGAGAGAGGACCGCTAAGGAGTGGTCCCTGCTGGATATGATCTCAGGTAAGGTAAAGCCGGAATTCAAAAGGGCTCTCTTCCAGATGGGAGCGCTGGGCCTCCTGAGGATGACCAAAGCGATACTTCATTGGCAGAGAGGAGGCGGGGTAGCCCCAGGCTTGGATCGGGACTCCGTGGAGGTGCTGTTAAGGCGACTGCTCCACAGAGGATATGATTTTCGCGCTTGAGCTCGGGACTGATTTTATCTCATAGATTATCAACCTTTATTGCCAGCGGTTCATACTCCGAGATGGGGTGGAAGAACCTGGGAGAGGCCACCAGGAACAATAAGATAAGAAGTGGTTGCGGTGTTTACGACCATTGCCCCCGATTCGCTGGCTCCCCAAAGATGGGATTCCCATTTAGATGGATAAAGATTCACTCAACAATCCCCTGTGCCGAATCCTGCGAAAGGACCCCTGAAGTCCAGGCCATCATTTATCCGCCGCGCCTGGCTTCTCCTTCAAGTCCATGAGGATCTTCACCTCCGCCTGAGCCACCGTCTCGGAGCGTTGGTTGACGATGGATTGCTGGAAAGTGACCACCCCACCGAAATCCTTCCTGCGGCAGCTGGTGATCTCTATCTCCACATGGATGGTGTCCCCGATCTTGGTGGGAGCCAGAAAGCGCAGTTTATCCATCCCATAAAAGGCGATAATCGCCCAGTCGTAAAGGGGGGTAAGCCCGGAAGCGGCGGAGAGCACCAGCAGCCCGTGGGCGATACGCTCTCCGAAGACGGTTCCGCGGGCATATTCGGCGTCCACGTGGAGTGGATACCAATCACCGGAGAATGCGGCGAAATTGACGATGTCCGCCTCGGTGATGGTTCTGGCGCGGGTGACAATGCGATCGCCCACCTTGAAATCCTCGAAATACATCATTTCCTTGGCACCTCCTAATTCATCTTTGATAGGAAGAGATGGTTTAGTGATTAATTTTGTGCAAGTATTCGATTTTACACCCGTGGCTCCAACCCCGAACGCTTATCTATGGCGTCATCCGCCTTCTATCCCTCTCTTCGCTGCCTGGGCCGTATCAGAGCCCCATGGCGGTGCAGATGATCTCCCGCTGGATCTCGTCGGTTCCCCCGCCCACTCGGGTGATGCGGGTATCCCGCCAGATGCGGGAGATGGGATACTCGTTCATGTAGCCGTAACCGCCGAAGATCTGCAAGGCATAGTCGGCCACCTCGAAAGCGAGCTGGGCTCCCAGCAGTTTGGCCATGGAGATCTCCTTCACCGGGTATTCCCCGTGGTCGAACCTCCAAGCGGTGACGTAGATGAGATTCTGGAGAGCCTCGATGCGGGAGGCCAGATCGGCGATTCGATGGGCGATGGCTTGGTTCTTTATGATAGGTTTGCCGAACTGCACTCTCTCCTTGGCGTATTCGATCGCCATCTCCAGGGCGATGTGGGCATCGGCGGCGCAAGCTACCGCCACCAGCAGGCGCTCTCCCTGTAGCTCCCACATGATGTTGTAGAAACCGCGCCCCTCTTCCCCCAATAGAGCCTCCTCGGGGATTACCATGTCTTGGAAGAAGATCTCGGCGGTGTCCGATGACCTCTGTCCCACCTTGTCCAGCTTTCTAGATACCACATAACCAGGAGTGTCCCGGTCCACTAGGAATATGCTCATGCCCTTGTAGCCCTTCACCTTCTCGGTGCGCGCCAACAAGGTCATGAAATCAGCCCGGTATCCGTTGGTGATAAAGATCTTGTTGCCGTTGACCTTCCAACCACCGGGAACCTTCTCCGCGAAAGTGCTCACCGAAGCCACGTCGGAGCCGGCTCCAGGCTCGGTTATCCCCAGGCAGGCGATCTTCTCTCCCTTGATGGCGGGGACTAGGTAATTTTGGATCTGTTCCTGGGTGCCGAACTTGAGAATGGGAGGTGTGGCCATGCCCACCTGTACCGCCACGCCGGTGTTCACCCCACTGGTTCCGCAACGGGCAAGCTCCTCCACCAGCACGATATTGGTGAAGTAATCGCCACCCCCTCCCCCGATCTCCTCTGGATAATGAAGGCCTAGAAAGCCCAGCTCTCCCATACGCTTAAATACCGAGTTGGGGAAGAAGCCCTCCGCTTCCCACTCCTCGGCGTGGGGCGCCAGTTCCTTTTCCACGAATTCCCTAATGCTCTGCCGCAGAAGCTCGTGCTCCTCGGTGAAAAAAAGGCTCTCGCTCATATCTCCTCCCTTTCCTTGAAGATGGCTATGCACATTTTTCATATATCACTTGCCGCGAAACCATTATAACTTAATTCATAAAAGGGACTGAGCCACATCCCTTAGCTCCCGCCTGAGCACCTTGCCCGCCAAGCTGGTGGGGAGCTGCTCGATGATTTTGAGCGCCCGGATTTTCTTATACGCCGCCAGCCTGGAATTGGCGTACTCCATAAGCTCTTCCTCGTCCGCCCGCGCCCCGGGCGAGAGCTGGACGAAGGCCACGGGCAGGTCGCCGTATCGCTCATCTTTCTTCCCCACCACAGCCGCCTGCGCCACCGCGGGGTGCTGATTGAGCACCTCTTCCAGTTCCCGTGGGTAGACGTTGTAGCCTTTATAGATGAGCATATCTTTCTTGCGATCTACGATGTAAAGGTAACCGTCCTGGTCCATCCTGCCTATGTCTCCGGTGACCATCCATCCATCGTCCTTGAGCACCAGAGCGCTCTCCTCCGGGTTGTTCCAGAAGCCCTTCATCAGTTGTGGACCTTTAACGCAGATCTCCCCCACTTCGCCCACTTCAAGCTCTCGGGAGTAATCTTCGGGGTCCACCACCTTTACCTCGGTGTCAGCTACCGGCAAGCCCACCGAGCCCAGTCTGAACCCCTCCCGGGTGGTGGGGCTGATGGTCACGATGGCGGTGGCTTCGGAGAGGCCATAAGCCTCACAGACCACCCCGGGAAATTTTTTTAACATAGTGTCAAGTAATGTGGGAGAGATGGGGGCGGAACCTGAGGCGCAGAGACGAATCTCGGACATGTCCGTCTCCCCGAACCAGGGATGATCCACCAGGGGAACGAATAACTGGGGAGCTCCTCCAAAGAGGGTGACCCTATATTTGTTTATGGCTCTTAAGAATTCCCCTGGGTCGAAGCGGGGAAAAACCACCAGGGTGTTGCCGGCGAGCAGCTGCATGTTGAGATAGCCGAAGGCGCCCATGGCGTGGAACCAGGGGGGCACCACCAGGGAAATCTCTTTTCCCGGGCGGAATGGATGGTCTTCTTCCCTATCTCCCTCCTCCCTCGAAATCCCGATGACCCCATCTTGATAGCTGATGTTTCCCCCGGTGAACCAGTAACAGAGCTGGCAGGAATTGACCATGGCGTTCCAGTGGGTGACCATGATGCCTTTGGGGGTGCCAGTGGTGCCTCCCGTGTAAGAGATGTGGGCGAGGTCTTGGCGCACGTCCAGGTTTATATCCGGAGGCTGGGGCGGGCTTTCGGAGACGAGGGCGGTGAAGTCTTCCACCCCTTCCTCGAATGGAGTCTTGGAAAGCATCTTGGCCGGCGCGGAGACGGGCGGGTAACAGTCTGCAAGACTCACCAGAATCACTGACCTCACCCCAGTATGGGGGAGAGCCTGTTTTACTGTTTCGTAGAAAAGGTCCATCCCTATGAGAAATTTTACCCCGGCGTCGTTGAGCTGGAATGAGACCTCCCGCTCAGAGAGCAAGGGGCTCACCGGCACGAAAACCCCTCCCGCTTTGAGCAAGCCATAGTAGGCGATGGCGAACTGGGGACAGTTGGCCATATGCAGAGCCACCCGTTCCCCTTTACGCAGCCCCATGGCGTGCAAGGCATGAGCCATGCGATCGGATAGCTCGTCCAACTCCCGATAGGTCATCTCCATGCCAGCGAAGACGATGGCGTTGCGTTCCGGCCACTGTTTGGCCGAGGAACGCAGAATTTGGAAGACGGGAGCTTCCGGATAATCCAAGTTCCTAGCGACTCCCTTGGGCCAGCATTTGAAGCACTTTTCCATAGCCACCTCCTGGATGCGCAAAAGAGAATTGTTAATTTTTCATAATATTAAATTTGACTTTTTTGATGATGGAGTCAACGCGCCGATTCAGCGTAGCCGTCCCCTGACAGGCACGTCCTCATCATCGTGTGTATCCTCATCAATACTGGGAAGGTTCCTGGGAGATACCCAGCATTTCCCGGGCTTGCTGGGGTGTGGCGATCTCTCGGTTCATCTCCCGCGCAATTCTGGCGATCCTGGCAACCAGCTCCGCGTTGCTCTTCACCTTCTGGCCTCTTTGATAATAGAGGTTGTCCTCCATTCCCACTCTTACGTGGCCCCCTAGCAATATGGCCATCACCGTCATGGGGAGCTGGAAATGGCCAACTCCAATGGCGAAGAAGATGGATTGAGGGGGAAGCTCGTCGATCAGACCCAGCAGGTTTTTCGGAGTGGGGTAGGAAGAGGTTTGGAAGCCCATGACGAACTGAACGTCGTATGGTGGGTCCACCAACCCCTGCTGGATAAGGTCGAACATCACCCAGTATTGGCCAGGATGGTAGAGCTCCATCTCAGGCTTGATGCCCTTCTCCTTCATGGTCTTGGCGTAGAGTGATATATCCGCGTAGCTGTTGGGAATGCAGCGGTCGTAGACCATGGCCGGGCGGGGGCTGGGCAGGGGTTCGGCCCTCTCCGCCAGAGGAACCTTGAGGACGAAAGGCCCTAAATTGAGGGAGCACAACTCTGGGTTGGCGTAGATGCTGGCCATACGCTGCTCGGTGGTCATCTCCGGTCCACCACCGGTGGTGTTGTTGATGATTATGTCCGGGCACTTGCTGCGGATAAGGCTGTTGACCCTGATATAATCCTCAGGGTTGGAGGAGGTCATCCACCATACCTCCGGATTGCGCGCGTGGACGTGGACGATGCTGGCCCCGGCTTGGTAAGCCTCATAGGTCTGCTCCGCCTGTTCCTCTGGGGTCTCGGGTAGATTCTCGTTGGCTTCCTTTCCTTGAACTCCTCCGGTGATGGCGCAGGAGATAATTAAGGGAGGCAACCCTTTTCTGACCATGCGCATCCACTCGTAGGTATTGCGGTAATCCCAGATGTAGTCCTCGGTTTTCATTTCTTCTCCTTTCCCTTAGATGGTGGCTCGAAGGAGCGCGACCCTTTTGGCGCGCCATGCGAACTCCTCACGGATACCCTCTAACTTTTTCGCTGTCGTTATGCTTTCATGGCGATTGAATAGGCTTCGATGTCGTAAATTCACCCATAAGGCCAACTGTAACGAATGAATGAAAAGTTCCACAAAGGTGTTTCTTGTAAAGCTCTCGCATAAAGATATTTATGGGTTGGCCATCCCTGCAGGAGGCACCCATCTTTATGTTGCGGTGCTTGCCGTAGCGCGATGAGCAACCCCATCTTTACTGTGTGAAAATCAGTGCCTAACATTGTGTGCCCCGGAAGGGTTTTCGTCCCTTAAAGTCTCTACGGAATGAAGCCTCCATTTAATCAAATAAAATTAAAAAAATCCCTTGAATTTTACTTAACGTTCGGTAATATAATGATATTAGCTGGAATGAAGAAGTCAATAAACGAGGTTTAAAAAACGAAAGGTTCGGCGGAGAAGAAGGTTGAAAAGGCAACATAGCGATAGAATTTATAGTGGTAGGCGTGGCGAAAAAGGAGAAAATCGTAGAAGAGGAGGACACATGAGAAAGAAGAGGTGGGATGAGATACTGGCGGTTTCCGCCCGTCTGTTCCGGGAGAAGGGATACAGAGCCACCACCATGGAGGATATCTCCAACGAGCTGAAGGTCACCAAACCTGCTTTATACTATTACATCGATAACAAGCAAGATATTCTCTACGCCATATGTGAGGCAGCCATCAAGCAGCTCGTCGAGGGGGTGGAGGAGATCGTCAGTGCCGACATGGAGGTGGAGGAGAAATTCAAAGAGCTGATCTTCCATCACATCAAAAGCTTCTCCAAGGATGGCGATATAACCACCGTCTATCTGGCGGACGAAAGCGAACTGCCGCCGGATAAAAGGGAGACCATTCGCTCCATGAGCAGGCGGTATGAAAAGCTTTACCGGGAGATCATCTCCCAAGCCATCAAAGAGGGAAAATTCCGTAAACTGGACGTGCCCATGACGGTGCGAGCCATCTCCGGTATGTGTAACTGGCTGGCGGCTTGGTACAAGCCGGATGGGGAGAAGAGCGCCGAGGAGATCGCGGAAATCTTCTTCGATTTGATTTTGAAGGGATGTAAAAAAGACTGAGCAGGGAGCGGGAAGCTTTTAAGATTTTCCCTACATTCGGAAAAGTTTGATTCGATCAATTCACCCACAAAAAAATGATGGTATAATATTATAAATTAAATTTACTTAACGTTAAGTAATATTTTAATTTTATTTCTCAGGAAAAGAAGAGTTAATCCGCTTTGGGGAGAAGGCGGAGAGCGGAAAGCATATATGGGACGCTTTGAAGACAAAAGGCGAGAAAAAGGCGGACATAGCTAGGAACTCT
>JACVIX010000119.1 GCA_015711725.1 Candidatus Geothermincola primus
GACATCGTGCCCCGTGCGGAGATGCTGGGACGCTTGATGGGTCGGAGAAAGGGCATCGCTGTGGCGGGAACTCATGGCAAGACCACCACCACCTCTATGATCTCCAAGATCCTATCCGATACGGGGTTTGATCCCACCTTTATCATAGGAGGGGAACTCAACGATATCGGTAGCAATGCGCGCTATGGCGAGGGGGAATATCTGGTGGCGGAGGCGGACGAAAGTGACGGTTCCTTTCTCCTCCTGCGTCCGTTCGCCGCAGTGATTACAAATGTAGAGGAAGAGCACCATGATTTCTACAGAAGCTGGGAGCAGGTGGCCACCTATTACCGTTCGTTTATGGAAAAGGTGGAACCACGGGGTATCCTGGTTCTGAATGGGGACGATCCCACCCTGGTGGAGATCTCCGCCCAAGTGAACTCCCAAAAGATATTCGTGGGGGAGGGGAAGAATTATAACTACGGCTTCGGCGAGGTTCGTTTGGAACCGGGAGGCAGCCGGTTCGTTCTTTTCCTCCAGGGGAAGAAAATGGGAGAGGTGGAATTGAGGGTGCCGGGAATCCATAATATCAGGAACGCCGTCGCTTCCATCGCCCTTACTCATCACCTAGGGGTGGACCTTCTAGATATACGCAAGGCGCTTAAGGATTTCAAGGGAGTGCGCAGGAGATTCGAGAAAGTGGGAATGGAGAAGGGCATCCAGGTGGTGGATGATTACGCCCATCATCCCACGGAAGTGAGAGCTACCTTAGAGGTGGCAAGAAGTTATATGCCGAATAGGGTGGTGTGCATCTTTCAACCCCATAGATATTCCAGGACCGCCGCCCTGTGGAGGGATTTAGGAAGGTGTTTAGGGCTGGCGGATCTGGTGATCATCACGGAGGTTTACGGGGCGGGGGAAAATCCCCTTCCGGGAGTGAACAGCAAATTAATCGTTAACTCCTTGTTGGAGGAATATCCACGCAAGGAAGTTATTTACATACCCAAGCGTTCCCAATTGGGAAAAGCTTCCCTTAGATATATCCGCCCGGGCGATTTGGTCCTGACCATGGGGGCCGGTGACGTCACCCAGTGTTCGTTGGAAATCCTGGATGGGTTGAGGAATGGAGATGAAGCTGACCGGAGGAATCTGGACGGGTGAAGAGAGCCGGCTCTCTCTAGAGCGCGTGGTCAAAGAGTTGGGCGAAAGATTTCGGGGCTCGCTGCTTAGAGACTATCCCTTGTCCAGACTCACCACTTTCCGAGTGGGAGGGCCCGCAGCGCTGGTAGCCATGCCCATAGACGAGGGAGACATCCAAATTGTTTTGGAAAAAACTAGCGAACATAATCTTCCCCTGCTGGTGATGGGCAAAGGATCCAATCTGCTCTGTTCCGACCGGGGTTTCCCCGGCGTGGTGCTTCTTATGAGAAAGAGGGGAAAGCCGCATATAGATGAAAATGGCCAGTTAGAAGTGGAAGCGGCCATTCCTCTAAATACAGTTATAGCCCATTGCGTGGCGAGGGGACGCGGGGGGCTGGAAGAACTGGTAGGCATACCTGGTACGGTGGGCGGAGCAATCTGGATGAACGCGGGGGCGAACCAGAAGGATATTTCTCAATGTTTAGTTGAGATTTATATTTGTGAGCCTGAGAAGGGTATGTCCTGGAGTTGGAGGCCTAAGAGCGATTTCCCCTTCTCGTATCGCTACAGCGGCATAGGAAATCGCCTTATATATAAAGCTATACTTAAAACTTATAGTTGTGATGTGGAGGAGCTGCGCAACCTCTGCCACAACTATCAAGAGAAGAGAAAAGCCACCCAGCCTCTGAGCCGTCCTTCCGCTGGTAGCGTGTTTAAAAACGGAGAAAATTATCAAGCTGGCGAGCTCATAGAAAGGTGCGGTTGCAAAGGATGGAGGGTGGGGGACGCCTTGGTGTCGCGGAAGCACGCCAATTTCATCGTCAATATGGGAAAGGCAAGCGCCAGGGAGATACTCGAGCTGATTGAAATGGTGAGAGCGAAGGTTTATGAGATGGAGAGAGTTCAGCTTGAACTGGAGATAGAGTTGGTAGGTTTCTGAAGATGGGCGTCTGATGGAAAAGATAAAAAATCTGGAGGAATCAGTTTCATATATAGGTTGGAGGGCGCAGGAGTTAATGCGGGCTCCGCGGGCCATTTATATTTTACTTCTAATAAAATAAGGGAGGGCAAGGGAAGGAATATGCACATCCGGAAGAAGGGAGAGAGGCGGTTCTGATGGCAAGGGTGCTGCTACTCATGGGTGGATTATCCAGAGAGAGGGAGGTGTCCCTGCGCTCGGGTATGGCGGTCTCCTCCGCGTTGAAAGAACTAGGCCATGTGGTGGTGGAGCTAGACGTTCGAGAGGATTTTTTAGCTCGATTGTTAGAGCTCAAAGGAGAGGTGGATGTGGCTTTCCCTATATTGCACGGAAGAGGAGGGGAGGATGGGTGTCTTCAGGCGGTGTTGGAGCTTGCGGGCATCCCATACACAGGTTCGGGTGTTCTGGCCAGCGCCCTGGCTATCAATAAATATATGTCCAAGCTCGTCTTTCGCGCCAAGGGAATCCCGGTAGCAGATGACGTGGTTATTGAGAAAAGGGACATCATAACGGAGGGTTTGGAGCGGATGGTCCAGGGAGTGGCTCTGGATTTGGGTTTTCCCTGTATAGTAAAGCCCAACCGTGAAGGGTCCACCGTGGGGACCAGCGTCTGCCGCAATCTTGATGACCTCTCCCAAGGGCTTGAAAGCGCCCTAGACCTCGATGACACGGTGATCGTGGAAGAGTACATCGAGGGAAGGGAGATGACCGTGGGAATCATCGGGGAGGAGAATCTCCTCCTCCCGGTTCTAGAGATCCGAGCTTCCAAGGGAATCTATGACTATGAGTGCAAGTATACCAAGGGCATGACGGAATACTTAGTGCCCGCACCCATCGAACCCAAACTTTCCCAGCAGTTGCAGGAGATGGCTTTGAAAGCCCATCTTTCCCTGGGTTGCGAAGGTGTCTCTCGCGTGGATTTCATGGTGGACGGGGAAGGAGAGATCTATTGTCTGGAAATAAACACCATCCCGGGCATGACTGAGTTAAGCCTGATTCCCAAGGCGGCGGCGGCGATAGGGTTAACTTTTCCTCAAGTGGTGGGGAAGATACTGGCGAGCGCCAGACTGAAAGCTATATAAAGGCGAGGTGTTTTGGTTCTGAATCTAGGAAGAAGAGGGGCTTGAGATATGATGCTGGCCGCAAGGGCTGAGAGGAATTGGTAATTGGTAAAAAGGATTGAAGGCGGATCGTTTGTGAAGAGCAGGCGCTGTCAAGGCTCGGCGAGGTCCAGGTTTGCGGGAAAAGAAGACTCTAGTTTGCGGGCTTACCGAAGCTCTTCCCGTAAACCGGGCTCCGGCGCAATCCCCGCCACGGTGCGGGTGGAGCGAAAGACCTTGTTTATCCAACCTGGCTCCTCCGCGGAGAAGAGGGAGAAGGCGCGAGTTGGCGGGAAGAGGATGGCAAGGGCGTCTTCGGTTGCTTCCCGCGGAAGCGAGACGGATGTTCCCGCGAGAAGGAGAGAGAAAAGCGGAAGGGAGAAAACGGCTCCACGCCGCAGCGCCCCTAGCCCAGAGATCGCGCCTAGGGGAAAGAGAATAACCGGGAGAAAGATCAATGGCAAAAGGGTAACTCTTGCGTTTCTTTTGCTGGCTTCCTGCGCCCTTTTAATCTGGGTATATCTCTTTTCTGAGGCGCTGAAGATAGACCAAATCGAGGTGAGGGGCAACAACAGGCTAGAAGCTTCTTATATATGCTCCCTTGCGGGGGTGGGGAAGAACACCAATCTTATCAGGGCGGACACCGGGAGGATCGTCTCCAATCTTAAACAGGAACCCTGGGTGGAGGAGGTTCAGGTGTCTAAAAATTTCCCCTCTCGTTTGGTTTTGGAGATAAAGGAAAGGGAACCCATTTTTCAAGTACTTACAAATCATCAGTTCTTTTTGGTGGATGGAAGCGGTTTTGTTATATCAATGGAGAGCGAGCCCCTGGCGGGCATACCTCAGCTGAATCTTATACCCGCCCCTGAGTTAGAAGTGACAGGGACGCTTCAAAGCGAGGAATTTCACTGGGCGGCTGAGGCTTATAGGTATCTTCCCCAAGGGCTCAAATCCCTGCTGGTTGGGGTAAGCGTGGTACCGGGAAAGGGAGTGACCCTGTTCACTAGCGCCGGCTATTCTATCATTTTAGGATCGAACCAGGATCTGGAGAGAAAGATTGAACTCGCGGTCCTGATTCTCGGGGAGGTGGCGAGAAAATATAGGAGATTGGAATATATAGATGTCTCCATGCCTGATAACCCAGTGATAAAACCTCACTGAGAAAAGGTAAGATAAAAGAAGAGAGATACCCTGTCCAACTTACTCGACTTTCCTCTGTAACGCCTCTCGCGCCGCTCTACTTTTCGGGCCTTTTCTTTCTACGTCCGAAAATTTACAAATTGAGAAGCCATTGCGGAAGTGCACTCACTTGGCCCCCTATCGCTTTTCTTTATGTCCAGCAACGTGTTCTTACCCTCGAAATTGCGGAAATGCGCTCACTTGGCTCCCCCACGCTCGTCCTTTATCGAGGAAATACGCTTGTTAGAAGCACTCTATACTTGCTAAAGATTTTGTCTCTTTGATTTCTTACCCCAGATACCCTTATAGAAAATGGTTCTATTCCACGCTTCGCTGTTTAAATGCGTCTCAGCGCTAAATTTCCATTATTTCTCGACGCGTGCCAGAATCAAAAGGATTGAAAATGGATTGATTATCTAAGTATGCCATGGACCAGTGTTCTTGGAAAACCAGAGATTAAATATTAAAATAAGAATATAAAGTAGAGGGTTTATTTGTTTAGTTTAAAGCTATACTAGATAAAAAGATTACCGCCACAGATGAAGGGTAATAATCGAGCGCGTTGTTTCGGATGGCTTCGAGGAGATATCGCAGAAAAATATTATTGAATTATTGAAAAGTAAGAAAGTGAAAAAATTTAGCCGGGAAACTGAGCCGGAAAGGGGAAATAACCGGGCTACCCAATCCCCTCTGAGGATATGGGAGCGCGGCTTGGTATGGGAATAAAATCGATTCCCAAGCCAGTTTCCAAGGCCGGAGGGTGCGGATGGGCGTTGGTTCTGCGGAAGATTTAAAGGAATGGGAAAAAGGGAGAGAGAAAATTTTAAAAAGTAAAAAATTGAGAGGGAAAGTGAAGGAAAAAAGGGATAGACGTCAAAATTTACTAATAGTTGGATGAGGCAATCTCGGGAGATTGTAAATGTGGCGTTAATGGTTTATAAATTATTAAAGATAAGTTGGATTTGGGAAGTCTAAAGTATTGGTTTAGAGTTTGAGAGATGTTGAGCGAAAGGAAAGGACGCCTCACCAAATTTTGTGAGAGAAGATAGGAGGAGGGAATCATGCCAGAGACAGCTACTAATTATCTGGCGGTAATCAAGGTAGTTGGCATCGGTGGCGGAGGAACCAATGCCATCAACCGGATGATTGATGCCGGGCTAAAGGGAGTGGAGTTCATAGCCATAAATACCGATGCCCAAGCCCTCCTGATGTCTGATGCCGATGTGAAGGTCTACATCGGTGGGAATGTAACCCGGGGATTGGGTGCGGGGTCCAACCCAGAGATCGGGGAGAAGGCTGCCCTGGAAAACCGAGATGCCATCGCCGAGGCGATCAAAGGGGCGGATATGGTCTTCATCACCGCGGGCAAAGGCGGAGGCACGGGCACCGGAGCGTCCCCTATCGTGGCGGAGATCGCCAAGGAGATGGGTTCCCTCACCATTGGGGTGGTAACCCGCCCATTTTCCTTCGAGGGAAGGAAAAGGTCGCAGCAGGCCGAGGAAGGTATCATCCGATTGAGAGAAAAGGTGGACACTTTGATTATTATTCCCAACGATCGGCTCCTGGAGGTGGCAGAGCAGAAGACCTCCATTCTTAACGCCTTTCGCATGGCCGATGATATCCTCCGACAGGGTGTGCAGGGCATAACCGACCTTATCACCATCCCCGGGTTGATCAATCTGGATTTCGCCGATGTTAGGACCATCATGAGCAATGCGGGCTCCGCCCTGATGGGTATAGGCTCTTCCTCGGGGGAACATCGGGCCAGCGAGGCGGCGCGCGCGGCTATTTCCAGCCCGCTTTTGGAATCAAGCATAGAGGGGGCCAAGGGGATCCTGATGAACATCTCCGGTGGATCCGATCTAGGTCTCTTCGAGGTAAACGAGGCGGCGGAGATTATCGCCAGCGTGGCTGACCCCGAGGCTAATATCATTTTCGGGGCAGTAATCGATGACGCGCTCGGCGATGAGCTGCGAGTGACGGTTATCGCCACGGGGTTCGAATACGCTGCCCCGGGTGCCCGGCCGGTAGTGCGTAAACCGGCGAGGCAGGAGGCTCCAGCGGAAAAAACTATGGTCTTCGAATCCGAGGAATTGGACATCCCCACTTTCCTACGCAACAAGTAGCGAGACTGGGGAGACCGCGGAAGACCTCCGCCGGAAAAATCGAATATAAAGTGAGGCGACCTAATAGTGTCGCCTTTCGTTTTTATGGGTTTTGTCACTAATATAAATTACTAAAGGCGGTTGGATGAACGGCATGCGCGAGAAGATCGACCGGTTCCTGAGTGAGCATCTCAAGGAAGTGACCCGACCAGCCCGCTATATCGGCGGAGAAGTAAACTCACGCACCAAGGAGTTCGAGAGGGTTCCCTTGAGGGCGGTGCTTATCTACCCCGATCTCTACGAGATAGGATTATCCAATCTGGGTCTCTCCATACTCTACGAGATCATCAATCGTCGAGACGATGCCTTGGCCGAACGCTGCTACCTTCCCTGGACGGACATGCAAGAGCGTATGAGAGCGTGGGAGATTCCCCTCTACTCACTGGAATCCAGGAGGCCGGTGAGGGATTTCGACCTGGTGGGAATCACTCTTCAACACGAGCTAACTTATACCAACATAATTAGGGTTCTGGACCTGGCGAAAATACCCATAAAGAGCGGGGAAAGGGCTGACGAGGAGCCTCTGGTGATCGCGGGAGGTCCGGGAGCCTATAACCCCGAGCCACTTGCTGACATCTTTGACTTGGTGGTTCTGGGAGAAGGAGAGGAGGTGCTGGAGGAGATCCTGGACGCGATCCTGGAATATAAATGTAAAGGAAAGCAAGGTGGAAAGGAGAGCCTCTATCTCCGCTGCGCCAACATTCCCGGTGTCTACGTGCCCTCCCTCTACACCCCCTTTTATAATCATGACGGCACTATCAGGGAGATAAAGGCTAGGGAAGGGGCGCCATTTCCGGTGAGAAAGAGGTTGGTGATGGATCTGGATCGCTTTCCCCTGCCGGAACGACCGTTGGTTCCCTTCGTGGAAGCGGTGCATGACCGCTGCAATGTCGAGCTCTTCCGGGGATGCACGCGGGGGTGCCGTTTCTGCCAGGCGGGAATGGTCTATCGGCCGGTACGGGAGAGAGCGCCGGAGACCATCGAGCTGTGGGGATATAACGCCCTGAAAAATACCGGTTATGAAGAGCTCTCCCTAGCTTCCCTCAATAGCGCTGACTATTCGCGGCTCTCCCATTTGACCGCGAAGATGAGAGATAAATTGAAGGAGCGTCACATCTCCCTCTCTCTCCCTTCGCTGCGCACGGATTCCTTCTCGGTGGAACTGGCTTCCAGGCTCAGCGAGGTGAGAAGGATGGGGCTAACTTTCGCGCCAGAGGCTGGATCCGAGCGGATGCGGAAGATAATCAATAAAAATTTGTCCGACGAAGACCTCTTCCGGGCCCTCAAGACCGCCTATGATCAGGGATGGAGGAGGATCAAACTATATTTTATGATCGGCCTTCCCAGCGAGACCGACCAAGACGTGGAGGCTATACCTCGCCTGATACGCTGGGTCCTCAAAGGCGAGGGTGGGCATCTTCGAGGATTGAAACTGGTGGTAAGCCTTTCCACCTTCGTGCCCAAGCCTCATACCCCGTTTCAGTGGGTGGCTCAGCTCTCCGTGGCGGAGACTCTGAGGCGGCAGAGACTGGTGAAAGACGGGTTGAGGGTCAAAGGGGTGGAGGTGAGATGGCATCAGGCGGAGATGAGCTATCTGGAGGGAATACTCTCCCGGGGAGACCGCCGACTGCTACCTGTCATCATCATGGCTTCCAGAGATGGCGCTTTCGATAACTGGAAGGAATGTTTTTCCTACTCTCGCTGGCAGAAGGCTTTGCAGGCACATGACATCGATCCCCGTTTTTACGTGGAGCGGGAAAGGGGAGAGGAGGAGATATTCCCGTACGAGCATCTCCATGCCGGGATAAACAAAGAATTCCTGCTCCGGGAGTACCGGGCGGCGATGGAGGAGCGGATAACCGGGGATTGCCGGTGGGAAGGGTGCTTTGATTGTGGCGCGTGTTCCCCTCCGGAGGTGCGAAATCTGCTGGCGGCGGAAGGATAGGAAAAGATAATTTACACGATGAAAAGATTAATGCTGAAATATCGCAAGGGCGGGGAGATGATCTTCCTCTCTCACCTGGAGACCATGCGGACCCTGGAGAGAGCGCTGCGACGCGCGGATGTTCCCATGGCCTATACCCAAGGTTATTCTCCCCACCCTAAGATTTCCAGTTCCCCGGCTCTTCCGGTGGGAACGGGTTCAGAGGGGGAGTACCTAGAGGTGGCCTTGGAGGAAGAAGTGGACGTGGGAGCGCTTATAAAACGAATAAACCTAGAACTGCCCCAAGGACTGGAAGCCACGGAGTTGACCTTACTCCCCGAGCATTTTCCCAAGCTCTCGCGTTGGATTCGTTACGCCCTATATAGGATAGATAGGATAGAGGGGCCTGGCGACACGCGAACCCTTCCTTACCTGTTGCTCCCCCTAGCTTCCCGGGGGAGCGGGGAAAGGGAGGGGAGTCTGCCCCGGCTGCGCGACGCTCTGGCGAGAATGAGCGATGAAATGGGGATAGATGAGAAAGAGTTGAGGGTGGTGCGACAGGGTTTATATGCCTCCGTGGATGAGGTTCTGGAGGAGGTCAGGGGACGTATCCTGATCGCCCGAGGCAGGGAGGCGCTGCTTAGCGAGGTGAAAGAGTAGATGACCCCTATATGGAAGAAGCGCAAGATAGACAAGATCAAACCAGTAAACCGGGAGATCGTGGTGGGAGAATATCCCCAGGAAATCAGAGTAGCGGTGATGGAGATGGGGCGTTTGGTAGAGGTGGAGGTGGAGCATAAGCAGAAAAGCTCCATTGTGGGAGATATCTTTCTGGGTGTGGTGGAGAACGTTCTTCCGGGAATGGAAGCGGCTTTTATAAGCATCGGGCATCAGCGCAACGCCCTTCTCTATAAAAGGGACATCTTCAACGAAGGGGGTCAACAGTGCAGGGTGAATGATATCAGGCAGCTGCTGAAACCCGGTCAGAAAGTCATTGTCCAGGTCACCAAGGATCCCATGGGCAGTAAGGGGGCGCGTCTCACCACATATCTGAGCCTGGCGGGACGCTATCTGGTGCTTCTTCCCCAGGTTCGGACCGTTGGGGTATCCAATAAATTGAACCCAGAGGAGAGGAATCGCTTGCGCAAGTTGGTGGAGGGGATCAGGGCTCCAGGCGTGGGCTTGATCGTAAGAACCGCGGCAGAGGGCAGGGATGAACGGGATTTGAGAAGAGACTTGGACTACCTTATGAAGAAGTGGACGGAGATAAAGTCCGAGTCGAAGAAGAAGCCAGCTCCCTCCCCACTCTATCGCGAGCCGGAATTGGACATCAAGATGGCCAGGGATCTCATGAGCGATGAATGGGACCGCATGGTCACCGATTCCAACCGGATCTATAACCGTTTGCGGGCCTACCTCAAGGCGGTCTCCCCCTGGTTGGCGGAAAAGGTGATACTCTATACCGGCAGGACACCGCTCTTCGAGGCGCTGGACATCAACCGGCAGATTAAGGAGGCGTTGCGCAGGGAAGTACCCCTTCCCTCTGGGGGAAGCATTGTGATCGATCCCACCGAAGCTCTTACCGCTATCGACGTCAACACAGGAAGTTATGTGGGCAAGTCCAGTTTGGAGGACACGGTACTGCGAACCAATATCGAAGCCGCAAGGGAGATCGTGCGGCAACTTCGTTTGAGGGATATAGGGGGAATTATCGTTATAGACTTTATCG
>JACVIX010000120.1 GCA_015711725.1 Candidatus Geothermincola primus
ATTGCTCTTCTTTTGCATTGACGTTTTCTCTCGATTGATATTGCTCTTCTTTTGCATTGACGTTTTCTCTCGATTGATATTGCTCTTCTTTTGCATTGACGTTTTCTCTCGATTGATATTGCTCTTCGCTTTAAAATCCCCACCTCGCGGCAACAGCTTCTCCTGCTAGAGTTAAGCGTTATCTTGTTTCCCTTTCTAATCAAAGGCCCGGATTATGAGCGTCTAACTTTTCGGTAAAGATTCAGCTGAAAGGGTTGAAGGCCATCCTACCACGGGTATTACCCCAAAATCTTTAAAAACTCCTTTATACTTTGTAATATTTCCCTTCCATAAGATGAGGAAAGCTGAAAGGAAGCGGCGCACCGCTCCCTTTCAGCTCAAGAATCGTTCATTTCGGCAGAACTGACAACCCTTTTAGTAGGTATGGCCGGTGGAACAGCTGGAACGCGGAGGCGCGGTTCCCACCAGGCTGTAAGTTCCACCCGCGGCACAGGTAGGATAGTTACGAATGAACGACGGGACCAGCGACGTGATGTTGGTGGGATAAGTGTTGTATTCCGCGTCGTACTGCATGATCGCTCCGTCGATGGTCCTCAGGTTGTCCTGGCAAGACCTGTTCTCCGCGTTGCCCCTGGCCCGGAAGAATACGGGCACAGCGATAGCTACCAAGATACCAATGATAAGAATAACCACCATCAACTCGATTAGGGTAAATCCTGCCTCGCTCCTAAGCAATTTGTGCATCTCTCCTTTTCACCTCCTCTCCATTAAAATTGCCGGCCCGCAGCCAGCACCAACTTCTTTCAAGCGGCAACCAGGCTGGCTACATGAGCTCCTTGGCTTTGCGTCCCCGCCTCGCGACGGGTTTGCCCTTTACGCTTTCTATTCTGATTTGCTTTGTTTCAGATATATTATCGACCTTTTCCTCGGGGAACTTTAGTTGATTTTCCCGCTCTCCTTCGATTCTTCCCCCCTTCCGGCTATTTGGAGAACTGCTGGATCAGAGAGAAGATGGGCATGTAGAGCGATATAACGATGACACCCACCACCGCGCCTAGGAAGACGATGAGCAAGGGCTCCAGCAGCGAGGTAAGCGCCTCTACAGTAGCGGAAATCTCCGAATCGTAGAAGTCGGATACTTTGTTGAGCATGGTGTCCAGAGCTCCGGTCTCCTCCCCGATGGCCAGCATCTGGGTAACCATGGGGGGGAAGAGGGGGCTCTGTCCCAGGGGCCGCGCTATGGATTCCCCTTCCTTCACTCCCAACCTGACGTTGTCCACCGCCTCCGCTACTAGCTTGTTGCCCACAGTGTTGCTGGTGATCTCTAGCGCCTGCAGGATGGGCACGCCCGAAGAAACCAGGGTTCCTAATGTGCGGGCGAACCTGGACATGGACATCTTATGAAAGAGATCCCCGAAAATGGGCAGCTTCAGCTTTAACGCATCAACCCTTCTCCTTCCATTCTCCGTCTTCATCCATTTGCGTAGGAAGTAGATGCCCACCCCCAGCAAGATTAGGATGATCACACCTTTCCAGCTGCCCAGGAAATGACTCACGTTGATAATGAACGCGGTGAGAAAGGGTAACTTGGCTCCCATCTTTTTGAACATCCCCTCGAAGGTGGGAACCACGAAAACCAGCATCACGATCAAGAGAATGATGGAAACGATGAACATGGCGGCGGGGTAGGTCATGGCCGACTTTATTCTTCTTCTGATTTCGTTCTCGCTCTCCAGTGTGGTGGCGATGCGCAGGAGCACATCGTCCAATACACCTCCGATCTCTCCCGCCTTGACCATGCTGGTGTAGAGCTCTTTAAATATATCCGGGTGTTTGTTTAGGCCCTCGGAGAGGGAACGCCCCATTTCCACCTCATGCTGCACGTCCAGCACAACCTCCGCCAGCACCGGGTTCTCGGTCTGTTCGGAGAGGATGCTCAGACACTTGACCAAGGGGAGTCCTGCGTTGATCATGGTGGCGAACTGCCGAGTGAAGACGGTGAGGTCCTTGGGCTTGACCTTGGGTTTGAAGATGTGAATTTCTTTCTTGAGAGCCGCCGGCTTTTCCTCAGCGATACCGATGACGAAATATCCCATCTGGCGAAGACGCTGGGATACGCTGGCCTCGCTATCTGCTTCCAAGGTACCGGTGATTACTTTACCTTGACGGTCTCTAACTCTATAAGTATAAGTTTGCGCCATACCCCTCTCACCTCTTGCTGAATTTACTTATCTTTCGGCTCTCGGTACCCCAAACTTTAACGCGTCCTCTTCTTTAATTAACTTTTACAACATATTTATCAATTTTGTCAAATATTTACATTAGCAACTCTAACAACAAGTATTACTTTTTTTAACAGATAAACTAACTCGCGCGCTCTCTCTGAAAGGATGCCGACCTTACTCCCAATTATGAAAATTTATGCGATGTAAATCAATAGGGAGAACGAAAGTCTTTCAGCGCTGGCCGTGCTCCTCTTTTAGCTGGGCGACGCGGTTTAAGAGGAAGTTTATCTCGTTAACGATATAATCCCGGGTATTGATGTCGAGATCGGGCCGGAGGAGAGCGAACTGATACTCGGCCCAGGTCCTGCGGTAGGCTTCCAGTTCACCTTGCCAGTCCCCAAGCGCCCGGTTCACCGCTGCCAAACCAGAATATATGAAGAGGCGGGTCACGATCTCCGGCTCTCCCTCCAGGGCTCGCCGGTAAGCCTCCCTGGCCTCTTCGTACCTTTTCTGCCTTATGTAGAGGTCGGCTAGGCTGGCGTAGAGGTCCGCGGAATCAGGATTGTTCCTGATTCCCCTCAAGGTGAAGGCGATAGCCTCCTCCTCCTGGCCTTGGTAGAAGATGGTCTCTCCCACCACATAATAGGCGTCCACATAATGGGGGTCCAGATAGGTGATCAAGTAGTAATAGGGGATGAGCTCTGCCTCCGCCCCTAAATCCCCATAGTACGCGTGATGCAGCTTGTCCAGCTTCATATAGAGAACATAGGAGAGGAACTGCCTGGCGCCACCCAGGAAATCCAGGAGGTTGATCTGGGCTTCGGAGAATTTTTCCACTTTCTCTCCGCCCACTCCCAGGGATTCTCCCAGGGAATGCTGGAGGATGACAATCGCCCCCAAGATAAGCAAAACGCACAGGGAAAAGGTTACCGCTCTTTTCAAAGCTCTCTCCTTTTAAAGAGCCACGTCCCCAGCCATAGAAAGATTCCCGTGAATATCAGAGCCAGCAAGAAGAGAAAGAATATCTCTCGCGCGTGAACGGGGAAAGCCCGCTCGCCATGGGCCACCGTCTCGTTGATATTGAAAAAATTGAGATTGGGGAGGAGGTAATAAAAGATGGCCGCCAGCGCCCTTACCGCCAGGTTCTGGTTACCCGCCTTCATGGCCTCGTAGAGAAACTCCCCTTTGAGATGGCAGATGGCGTAGAAAGCCAGGGCGGAGAAGAAGGATACCACAGGAGAGGCCACGGTGGAGAGGGAAAGGGTGAAAGCCGCCAGAACCGCAGACTCCATAAATATGGTGAATAACGCTTTGTAAATTCCAGGGTTGAATATGTGGAACTTGAGATAGATAAAGAGCAATATCACCAGATAAGAGAAGACCAGGGTAATAAGGATAATGGCGATAATGCCCAGGTATTTCCCCAAAAAATAGGTGGAGCGGCGAATCGGCTTTGACAATATATTGTAAACGATCTTTCTCTCCAATTCGAAGGAGAGCATAGTGGCGCCGAAGATCGCCGCCAGCAGGAAGGACATCACCGCCAACAAGCCCAGGGACCCCTCCCGCATCAGGTCCAACTGCACTCCCACCTTCGCGCTGGGAAGTATGGGAACCATTAGTATGAGCACCAAGGTGAAGGCGATGAGCCCATAATACACCTTGCGGCGCAGCGCCTCTTCCAACACACCCCTGGTCACCGCCATAAAGGCGCTCATTTTCCCTCGCCTTCTCTTCCCGATCCCACCCTGGAGAGGAAGAACTCCTCCAAGGTGATACGTCGTGGTTTTGCCTCCAGGATCTTAGCCCCTCCACCGATTAACTCCCTTAACATGGAATCCAGCCGAGAGCGGGGAAAAATCAGTCTACTCTCATCCTCCAAGCGAGCTCCGTGCATCCTCATAGTCGCCTCATCCAAAGCGGGGTTCTTCTCCAGAACAATCTCGTATTCGTCTCCCTCGCCCAGGAGTTCCTCCAGGGAACCCTGGGCCACCTGTCTGCCCTTGTCTATGATGCAGAGGTGATCGCAGATCTCCTCCACCTCGGAGAGTTGGTGAGAGCTGAGTAGTATGGCGGTTCCCTGGGCTTGAATCTCTTGAAGCAGCGTCCTCATCTCCGCCTTTCCCACTGGATCCAGACCGCTGGAGGGTTCATCCAGGATGAGCAGCTCGGGCTGGTTAAGCAAGGCTTGAGCTATTCCCAAGCGCTGCAGCATTCCTTTGGAAAAACGGTGAAGGGAAAGGTCCTTCAACTCTCCCAAACCAACCAGTTCCAAGAGAAAGGAAATCCTTAACTCGATCTGCCGGTCATCCATCCCCAGCAATTTTCCGAAGAAGGAAAGCGTCTTGCGGGGTGTCTGGTATAGATGGTAATAGGGCTGTTCGGGGAGGAAGCCCAACAGACATCGATTCCCCGGATCGCGCCAGTCCTTTCCCATAATTAGAACCCTTCCGCGATCGGGCCTGAGAAAGTCCATTATGATCTTCAAGGTGGTAGTCTTGCCCGCCCCGTTGGGTCCCAGCAAGCCCATGATCCTCCCTTGGGGAAGAGAGAAACTAAGCCCATCTAAGGCGAGTTTGAGGGGTTTTCTCCACCCTGTGGAATAGCTTTTGGAGAGGTCCTCTACCTCGAGGGCGAAGCCAATTTTCTCCAATCCCTTTACCCCTCTACCCAATCAGTCTCTGCATCTCGTCCCGATTGGTGCATCTAGCCATGGCCATCTCGTAGGAGATGATCCCATTCTTATAGAGCGCCGCGATAGAGTGGTCCATGGTCTGCATGCGGTACTGGCCCCCCGCCTGTATAGCGGAATAGATTTGATGGGTTTTTGCCTCCCTGATCATATTGCGGATGGCCGATGTAGCTATCATCACCTCCACGGCGGGAACCCTACTCTTTCCGTCCCGGGTGGGCAGTAGTTGCTGAGTGATGATAGCCTGAATGGTGCCGGCGAGCTGCAGGCGCACCTGCTGTTGCTGATAGGTGGGAAAGACGTCCACGATGCGGTCGATGGTCTGAGGCGCGTCCTGGGTATGTAAAGTGGCGAAGACCAGATGTCCCGTCTCAGCCGCTGTAAGTGCTGTGGAGATGGTTTCCAGGTCTCGCATCTCACCCACCAGGATTACGTCAGGGTCTTGGCGCAGCACGTACTTCAGGGCATTGGCGAAAGAGTGGGTGTCCGCTCCCACTTCCCTCTGGTTGACGATGCATCGCTTATGCACGTGAAGGAACTCGATGGGGTCCTCCACGGTGATGATATGGTCGTTTCTGGTCTCGTTGATTAAGTCGATCATAGCCGCCAGGGTGGTGGACTTCCCCTGTCCCGTGGGCCCGGTGACCAGGATGAAACCGCGGGGAAGCTGGGTCAAATCCTTCAAGACCGGCGGAAGGTTAAGCTCCTCGATGGTCTTAATCCGGTACGGGATGATGCGAAAAGCCGCTCCTAGGCTATTGCGCTGGAAATAGGCATTTACCCGGAAACGAGCGCTTCCGGGAACCGAATAGGAGAGGTCGTATTCCAAATTGGCTTCCAGTTGCTCCCGCTGACGAGCGGTGAGGATACTGTAGATCATGTCCCGGGTATCATTGCCTGTAAGCCGGGGATATTCCTCGATACGTTGCAAAACCCCGTTTATGCGCATCACCGGGGGCGCGCCCACGGTTATATGGAGATCCGATGCCCCCCTCACCAGCACTTCCTCCAGAAGCTCGTTAATATCCAGTTTCTTCTTTGTCGTGGTCAATTTATAACCTCCCCTTTCCCAAGTTTCATCTTGACATTTATCGGAATCGCGTGGCAATTCTTTACCCGCGCCCCATAGTGAGGCATTTTCAGCAGCCCTTCCGCCATCGCCTCCCATCCCTCGAAAATCTCCCCATCGCAGAAGACGTGCAACACCCGAAAAGGAGCGGGTCCCGCCGGGGGAAGGTGGGCCTCCCATATCCCCACTTATCACATGATAACCCTCAACACCTCCTCCAGAGAGGTGATTCCCTGTTTAACTTTCATAAAACCATCCTCTCTCAAGGTCTGCATCCCCTCCGCTTTCGCCTGTTCGGCTATTTCCACATGGGGAGCGTTCCTCGCCACCAAACGCTCGATCTGCTCGGAGACCGCCAAAACCTCAAACAGTCCTATCCTTCCCTTGAAACCGGTGTTGTTGCAGGCGGGACAACCCACCGGCCGATATAAGGTCTCCACACCATCATCCAGGGGGAAACCGATATTCTCCAGATATTGCAGGTCCGGTTGATAGGGCTCCTTGCAGCGCTCGCAAAGACGACGGGCCAAACGCTGGGCAGAGACACAGTCCACTGCCGAGGCGATGAGGAAGGGCTCGATCCCCATCTCCAGCAGCCTGGTTAGAGCACTGGGAGCATCGTTGGTGTGGAGGGTGGATAGCACCAGGTGACCGGTGAGAGCGGACTCGATAGCGATCTGGGCGGATTCGGGATCTCGTATCTCCCCGATCATCACGATGTCAGGGTCGCATCTCAGGATGGATCTCAGTGCCGCGGCGAAGGTTAGCCCGGCTTTGTAATGCACCTGAACCTGGTTAATCAGGGGTAAGCGGTACTCCACCGGGTCCTCCACGGTAATGATATTCTTTTCTATAGTGTTCAAGACGTTTAGGGTGGCGTAGAGGGTGGTGGTCTTCCCGCTGCCGGTTGGACCGGTGACCAGGATAGTGCCGTAAGGTTTAACGAAGCTTTTGCGATATAACTCCATAGCCTGGGGGTTGAACCCCAGCTCTTCAAGGCTCATCAGGGAGGAACTCTTATCCAATATTCTGAGCACTATCTTTTCCCCGTGGATGGTGGGAAGGGATGCCACTCTCAAGTCGATAGGTCTTCCCCGCACGTCCATGGCGGTCCTTCCGTCCTGAGGAAGGCGCTTCTCCGCTATGTTCATATCCGCCATGACCTTGATCCTCGCCACCACGCCCGGGTGCAGTTTCTTGGGCGAGCGCCGAATCTCATGTAACACGCCGTCGATGCGATATCTGATGCGCACGTCGTTTTCCATGGGTTCGATATGCACGTCGCTGGCTCGTTCCTCCGTCGCCTCGGATATCAACAGATTCACGTACTTGACGATGGGGGCATCGTCCGCAGCCGACTCCTCGCTTTCCTCCTCCCCCTCGGTGGTCACCTCGGCGACTTCGCCTAAGTCCATGCTCTCCCCGGAATGGCAGTATCGATTGATGGCGCTTAAGATATCGTCTTTGGTGCTCACCACCGGTTCCACTTCCATCCCGCTCATGATGCGGATATCGTCCAGGGCGAAGATGTTGGTGGGGTCCGCCATGGCCACCACTAGCTTGCCGTTGTCATAAGAAATGGGGATGAGAGTGTATTTGCGAGCGGTCTCTGCGTCCACCGTGGATGCGGCGGAAATGTCCACTTGGAAGTTGCCCAGATCCACGTATTTCATGCCGATCTGCTGAGCCAAGATGGCGGTTAGCGCACCTTCGCTCACCATGCCCAGCTCCACCAGCACCCGCCCCAAGGATTTCCCGCTGGCCTGCTGTTTCTCCAGGGCTTCCGCCAGCTGTTCCTCATTTATGATTTTATTTTGCAACAGGATCTGTCCCAGCCTATCCTGTTTGGGTTTCTGCATCTCTTCCTCCGGCTAAACCGCGCTCCACGGCTTCCCTTATAAGTTTCTCCTCCATGGCGCACTTCATCTCCCGAACCGGAGCTTCTTTCCCGGTCCATAACTTGAAAGATTCCGCCGCCTGATAGAGCAGCATTAGTCTGCCGTTAATCACCTGAGCACCTCTTCTCTCCGCCTCTCGCAGAAAGGAAGAGCGGCTCCTTATATAGTTTAAATCGACAACAACCTGCCCAGAACTGAATAGGTTATAATTTATTTTCAGCTCATCCCGGTCATCTTGAGCCAGAGGAGTGGAATTGATCACCACCGAGCACTCCTCCAGGCCTTCGGAACCCATTAAGCCGTACTCGTGAACGTGAACCCGAGAGTAAGAGAATTTACTAGCCGCCAGTTCCGCCAGCCCTTCCGCCCTCTCCCTGCTCCTGTTGAAAATATGAAGGGTTTCGGCGCCCAACTTTCGCAGAGCTAAGGCGGCAGCCCTTGCCGCGCCTCCCGCCCCGATGAGGAAAAGGGAATCCGCGTTCACCACCCCCTCCTCCCTTAAAGACCTAAGCAATCCCCTCACGTCGGTGTTGTAACCCAGGATTCCTTCATCCTCGAACACCAGCGTGTTCACGCATCCCAGCAGCTGGGCTTCCCCTTGGAGGCGATCCGCCATGGCAGCGGCGGCGACTTTGTGGGGAACGGTAACGTTGGCGCCCCGAAAACCCATGGCTTGCAAACCTTTTATCGCGTCACTCAGACGCGCGGAGCTAACTGGCAGCGGTAAGTAGCGCCAATCAAGGCCGAGCTTTTCAAATGCCGCGTTATGCATCGCCGGAGAGGGTGAAAAGTCGATCATTCCCCCGAGCAAACCCACCAGCTTGGTTCGTCCATCTATCCCCACATTTCTCTCCCTATAACCTCTGCTATCTCCTTTTTTCTATATCCCTATGAGAGATTTCCCTTGAGAGGTTAAAGCCCTGGGAATCGCCATTGTCCCTTCGAATCAGACTGCGTCCCTCTCGTTTCGACAGCCACTACCTAAAAACACCAGGAAAGCGGCCTCTCCTAAAGAAAGGTTGCCACTTTCATCCCATCTCCTCGACCGAATTTCCAACCTGGTCTTGACCCACCTCTTCGCGAATAAGGCAGAAGATGAATCCTCGCCTCGCGTGAATTATTTTAACATAATGTTAATTTATATATGTTAAATAATTATTGCGAGCTTTACTTTTCCCATGGCGCGCTGTCCGGATCGCCCCAACTAAAATTATTCTTCAATTAATATTATACCCCGGGATAACCAGTTTGGACGGTGGGGATGGGTCTTTTCGCAAGCGGTAAAACTTGATTCAGAATTACTTGTCCAGAGTTTTTAGAATGTCGTAGAGCAGCCCAAGGAGCACCTTCTTCACGTCCTCTTTCTCAAAGGAATTGCAGGATATAATCTGTATCTCGCCGTCCAGATTGAGCTCCTTGCGCAATTTTTCTATGGCTGCGTTCTTATCGTTGTCGGCAATCCTGGTAGCCCCTACCACAAAGGGGGCATCGGAGAGGGTCGCGAAGAACTCCAGGATCCTTCTGGCCTCCTCGAAGGTCTCAGGCCTAGAGGCGTCTATCATGACTATGTAGCCCAGCATTCCCTCCGAGAGAATCTGCCACATGAAGTCGAAACGCTCCTGGCCAGGGGTGCCGAAGAGATAGAGAACGATGTCCTTGGATATGGTTATTCTCCCGAAATCCATAGCTACAGTGGTTTCTGTCTTTATGGATCGGGTATGGTCGGAGATGGCCCTCTCCGTGGAGACAATGGCTATCTCCGAGATTGTCTTGATGAACGTGGTCTTTCCTGCGCTGAAAGGACCAGTCACTACTATCTTGAAAGAACGCACCTCACACTCTCTCCTACAATTTCTTTATACCGTCAATAATGCGCATGATGATACCTTTTGTGACCGTTTTATCCCGTGTTACTTTCGGCACGGGTTTACCCTTTCCTTTAGCCATCTCCTGCACAGGCTTCTCACCCTCCTTGGTGGGCTGCTTGACCGTTAACTTAATCTTCTTCGTCGGTTGCGGCCTTCCTGCCCCGGTCAGTTCCGCCAGTTCCCTTTCCAGGGTGTAAGCACCCATGTCGTATGCCTCTTCCTCTATCGCCGCGGCGGGTGGGGACACTCCCACTGGAGCCTCCGCCACCGGCTCAGGCTTCACCAACTCTGGTTTCGCCTCCTCGTATACTTTCTCCGCCGGAACGACTATCTCCTGTGGCGGCGCCTCTTGCAAAGTCTCCCTCAGGGGTTCCACGGGAGCTTCCGCCACCTCGGGCAAGGGTGGGGCTGGGGCAATGGGTACTTCTG
>JACVIX010000121.1 GCA_015711725.1 Candidatus Geothermincola primus
CTCAAATTCGAGAACGAGAAGTTCGCTCAGAGACGGCTTCGTGGGTTCGGCGACTTGGTGTCGTCAGAGTAAGGCTAGATCTATGGACACAAATTCCTTGACGCTATCCGCCATTAATTGCAAATTAGACTTAAATGTCCAGTAAGATGTTTTGTGGGTTATCAATTGTTAAAATAGCCCTCAATTTAATTTTTTACAATTTATAACTATTCGTTTAATGTTCATTAATATAATGCAACTTCTCGATAATTATCTGATTTAATCCAAGGGAGTGAAACTTGCCAAAATGATATCTATAAAATTTTGAATATTGGTTTCATATACCTCTGGCCTAGCCGCGAAAAGGATGGCATATCCGTATTTATTAGTCAGTATAAAAAAGTCGAATTTCCTGACAGTTTTTCCAAAGAAGAAATCCTCTTCTCTAGATATATAGGAAAATTCCCATTTTGCCGCGGGAAAATTTTTGAATGTTGCTCGCTTGATGCCGTAATTTGTATAACCTGGAGCGTTTTTCGATAAATTCTTATCCTGCCATAGAGGATTTTCCATAGGATCCGTCTCGTTAGGTTTGCGCAGACTTGAATCTACCAAAAAATAGACATTCCCATCAGGACTTATCCACTTGGTGCGATGACCATAGCTTCGATCTTCCTCCGTTATAGTCCATTCTTCAGGATAATTGATGGAGAAAGACCAGCTTGAATTGGAGTATTTTTTTAAAGTAACATGCCCAAAGTATTGTTTCTCCTCCGATCCGACACCCGCCTCTTCCGATGATTCATATTCTTCTGCCTCTTCGCTTGCTATTGGCGCCTTCCGTTGACTTTTCTTGATCTCTATCTCCGCACTTGCCGTAGCCAGCAAGTCCCCCTTCTCATCCACAGCTCTGGCAACTATGAGATGTTTGCCTTTAACCAATACTTTAGTGTTACCGCATGTATAACTATCTTTGGTTTTTCCCTCCAGTTTTCCATCCACGTAAATTAGTATAGTGTCGAAATTCCCATTTGCCTCTAACTCAAACCTAATCGATTTGCCTTGTTCGTCTTGCGAATCATAAGTAAACACTTCCCCATCTTTTGGCTCAAGAAAAGATAAAGTAACCCCTTTTACCTCTACCTTATTTTTATCAGATCGCAAGAAAATCGTTATGAAAATTGCCCCAGTTACTAATAGTAAGGCGACCATAATAAAGGCCGTCAGAGCCCATATCTTCTTCTTCGAAGCTTTTGTTTCTTTTACTTTAATTTCATCTTCCGCAATACTTAAGTTAATTGATCCGCAATAATAGCAGAATATACTGTCTTCGGGAACAATCGTGCCGCAATCCGCGCAGGTTTTTGCCGCTTTTCCCTCATCGTCTATAGAAACGTTTAAGTCGCGTGATCCACATGCATAGCAATATACGCTGTCATCGGGAACGATTGTTCCGCAATCGGCGCATGTTTTCATAAAAACTATACCTCTAGCCCATCAATTTCTAATCTAAATACTCGATCATTTTAAATATTAATTACTACTTATTACAATTATTAATTTTTCACCTCGTAAAAAGATTTCTTTCCTTAAAAGTTTGGTTACCATCTAAAGATATATAAAACCCAATAACCTATAACTCCCTCTTCTCCTGATGCTCGATTTCGTAAAGGTCCTATTTCCATTGTAACATCCTGCTGGATTCCAGTTAGCTTCACCTATTATCACGGAATTCCCTTCTACCTTTTCCACAAAGGCCACATGTCCGTACGAACCTCCTGACCAAACAGCAATTGAATTAGTCCGGGGCTCTCTACCGCGTTTGTATTTTTTCGAAACAAGATACCACCATCTTCCACCATGTCGTCCATAATTTTGGGTAAATGATATTTTAGTATTGGTTTTTTCCAAAGCCCTTCCCCAGGCAAACCACGTACACTCGCCATTCGGGAAAGGGTTAACTCCTCCTTTATAAGCCGCGCTATTAAGGTTTGGCTTGATCGATGAGCTGCCGTGGTGAGGCTTTTCCTCCGTTGAGGGTTTGCTTGGTTTCTTCTTCGCGTTGGGTGGCAGGGGTTTCGAGCCGGGGGCGTTGCCAATAACCACCGCTGACGCCACCCACATGTCCTTGCCTTTTATCTTATACCATCTGTAATCAGGAGTCCCCAACCATAAATCAGTAACTTTGTCCCCATAGATATATCCGTCAAAAGTTAATTTCGTGTTTGGTTTTATTTTTCCAATAATTTTGTATGATAATCCGGGTCCCGACCTGACATTGGTATTGTACCTAGACGTTCTCGCAGTGAACGTTACTTTAACATAATTCACGTCAGCAATAATCTTCTCTGGGAGAAAAGCCATGAGTCCGCTCAATATTAATATAAAGATGACCAAAAAAGCCAAAGATTTCAATCTGTGAAATCTCATCATCCCACCTCCTTGAAAATCCAGAAATTCAAACCATTTTTCAATAACCCTCATTCAAAATCATTATCGTTCGTTTTTAGAAATAGGATGCCTCAAGAATTAAAATCACTTTTCCGGGATTATCCTGGTCCGAAAATATCACAACTGATTTGCTGTAATTGCTTTCTTCCCTTATAAAAGTAACCAGTGTTTCCTCATCTTCGCTTTGAAATTCAAACCCACTCAATCTTTTCTTATACCATTCCACAACCTTCTTAAAATCAGTTTCCGTGGAGAGGTAAACGATAAAATCTTTCCCTGCTTCGTCCTCAACGTCCATAGAGTTTTCCTCGTCCATAATAGATCCCGGAAAAAAGGGAATCCCTACGTCGTTTTGGGAGATCTTATATTCTATTTGGTCAGAATTCTTCTGTACAAGTTCTTCCTCAGGTACATCCTCCTCGCCTTCATCGATCAACTCTGATTCCGCCACTTCAGTGGAAATCTCACCTTCCGGACACAATTCCTCGGCAGACAATTCTTCTTCTGACTCTTCGCCTTCAATACCCTCCATAGCAACTGGCCCTTCTTTTTTCGGCTCTGCTTTTTTCCCACAACTCGCCGAGAAAATTGATAAGCCTGCAATTAATACGATTACGAAAAAGTTAATGGACCTTATTATTACTGTGTTCCTTCCCATTCCGTTAATGTCTTTCTTTAGAATCCAGACTTTCATCGAGATCTCTCAACCTCCTTCCGGGAAAAAGTGAAAGAAACAAAATCTTGTTAACTATCAACTAACTCTTTCTCAGAGTTAGCCAGTTTTATCCCGCACTTGGGGCAAAACCTATATATATTCTTTAACTTCCTTCCACATTTAGTGCAGTTTATTTCCTTTATCTCTTCCCCTTCTTTTTCAATATTGTTCAACTGTCTTGAAACAACTGTTTGAGCCGAACTTTGATCTTCTATAATCGTCTCACCAATAGCTCTTTGATTTGTCGCAGGAAGAGTCGCAGAAGGTATCGAAAGGCCAGATAAACCTAATTGATAGCGATAACTCTCAAGTTCCCTAAGGATTGGCCATTTACCATAAGCAAATATAAAAAAGGTGATGATATTGGCTATGGGTATGAACATGAGGATGAACATCGCTCCGCTATATCCAGCTTTCTTAAATATCTTCCACCAAGCCATCGTTATAAAAATAAAAGAAGCAATCGCTAACAAGCCGAAAATAATAATTATTATGATTGCCACTGTTCATATCCCCCCTTTAAAAATACTTATGTTAAAACAGAAATTATGGCTAATAAAGCTGATGGATAAGTAGATATCGTTGTAAATATTTTTGAAATAACCCCCCTCACTTCACCTAACAAAAACAATTATAATTGTAATCGCTGGGTTGTCAAGACAGCGTCAAGGAATTTGTGTCCATAGATCTAGCCTTACTCTGACGACACCAAGTCGCCGAACCCACGAAGCCGTCTCTGAGCGAACTTCTCGTTCTCGAATTTGAGAATGAGATAAAGCACAGAGATGAGGTTCTCCTCCGAGGAAAAGGCCTCAGGCACTCCTGGTCCGGCGCATGATCTCCTTGTTGATGCGCTCAAGCTGGCCTGCGGTGTACATGCAGGGACGCACCGGTTAAGGATATTTCATGAACACCGTGAGGCGGTGAAAGTTCTTCCTCCAGCGCTTCACCAGGCCCGGATAGATCTTCTTCTAGCGCTCCGAGAAGGCGGAAAAGCAAGCCTGGGCATCTGCCTGGGATTCGGCCTGGTAGACGGGCTTCAAGCCGGCGAGGACCTCCCGCAGATCGGCTCTTCTCACCTTGGTCCTGGTGTTGCGCGTGGCATGGACCACGCAGAGCTGATGGTCGGATAAGGGAAGGGTCCTGGGGCTGGCTTCCTCGATGCCGGAAAGGTCATCCGATGCCACGGTGTCGATGCGCTCCACCCCTTGCTCGTCCGTCTCTTGAGAATATCTCTTCCCAAGCATAAGAGGACTCTCCGGAGCCGCCCATCACCCGGAAGTGTGAGGATCTCCCGCCGGCCCTCGTGGTCGGTGCCCTGGGCGATGCAAGACGGCTCCTTCTTGTAGGAGCCGCGCCTCAAGGAGAGGAAACAGGCGTCGATGATCACCGAGAAGTAGGCTCTCTTTAGCGGCCTCATCCTCCAGGCCTCTATCTCCGCCTCCGCCACCAGGGCCAGCCTGGCTATGGAGGCGTGGGAGTAGAAGGCCCCGAAGACAGTTTCCATTACTTGTCTTTATCTTGCGCGTGCTCACCCCATGCTGGAACATGATGAGCACCAGGTCTCCCAGGTAAATGGAGGCCCGTTGCTCGCCCTGCAGAATGGCTAGGTAGAAGTCTTTCGACCTCGTCCTGGGCACTCTCAGATCCTTAAGGAGTCCGCTCTTGGTGAGCAGCGTCCTTCCGTAGAATCCGTTGCCCTTGTCCTCCGGGTGTTCTTCAAGGAAGAGCTCCCTTTCCTCGGCCATGAGCCTCTCCATGACCGCCTTTTCCCTTTGCTTGACCTCTTCTCTAAGCTGTGTGACCATTTCCCTAGAGGCATGTTCATCTCGTCTTGACATAGCCTTCTTCCTTGTTTGGTTGCTTTCCTTATAGGAGGAAGGCTATCTATTGCTGTTCTAAGGGTCCAGACGCAAATCTTTATACACTACCGTTGTCAATCATACGTTCTTAAAAGTTTTTATAAGTTTTCAACATTTTCTCAGCATATATCGTAAATCTTTATAGTATCAAAGATTATGTAAACACTTTAAAAATATTTCCCTTCTCTATTAATCAAATATCTCTTGTTTTTTTTCCTTATTTAAATTTCAATTCATTCTTCATTTCTAAAGATTTCTATATTATGTCAAACTTTGGTTCTCATTGGCAGAGGGCTTCACGCGCTTGCCTCTTCAGGTAAGCCCGGTAAGCCCTGATCATCACCTTCACCATCCCCGCGATTGTCTTTCTGGAAATGGGGTTCTGCACCAGGTAGCTATGATAGAGCCTTCCCAACAGCTTTATCCTCGCTTTATCCCATCGCCCCGCCTGGGGCAGCGGTTTATCTATCTCTACCGGTTTGGGAGCGAAGCGTTTTGGGGAAAACGCCCATTTAATTAGCAGATTGGTGGTGATGGCGAGGATATCCCATGCCCTCTCTTCGTTCATATGCACCGGAGTCTCCCCGGTGGCCATCTGCACCAACTCCAGGGGAAGATATATCTCTATCTCGCTCGCGGTCAGCGCCTTTATCAGGGAGAGGAAGACGTAACAGCCTGGGCAGGGAACCACTATCGCCTGGGCCCAGGTGGCCTCCGCCTCCTCAAGCCTTAGATAGAGGCCTTGAAGTAAGTTAAACAAGGTATGTAGAGGGTTGCTGGAAGCGGGACCATATAGGGTGGGGACGGTGGCGGCCCAGCCACAGCATAAGGCGTTCTCCCGGGAGTGGCTCATCTCCACTATCTCACAGCCGATGTGCTCCAGGATCTCCCTAGTGACATCCTGTAACTTTCCATCCATGTACCTGCCGCAGCAATTGTCGTGGACAGTTACCTTGAGGTTCAGCCCTTTTTTCACCTGTATCTTCCCGCTCTTCAGACGGTCCAGGATCCAGCTGTCCAGAAGCTCCACCTGAAAATCGAAATGGATGCCGAATTTCTTAGGAAGAACGTCGGTGAACATGGAGGCCTCCACCACCATGAAGCAATACATCTTCTCCAATCCCATACTGGAAAATTTTTCCTTGGCCAGCCTTCCCAGACGTTCCGCCTCTTCCAGAAACCCGATGCGGTAGGCGTCCTCTCCCATCCCGAACATGCTGTCTTTTCCCGCGATGACGGGCTTGAGCTCATCCAGAAGGGAGGTCTGAGTGATGAAGGGCACTAGGTTATTGTAGAACCCGGTGAGAAGGATCTCCTTGTGAGGACCCTCCAGATTTTCCTCCCATTCACGTAAGAGCGACAACTCATCCTCCCTCATCAGCAGCCTGATGTTGGTCCACATGTTCTCCGGCTCATTGGGAAAGATGAACTTGGCCATAAAGGGGAGCCCCTGGGTTTTCAGCGCCTGGTGATAGCGTTCCAGGATGAGGCCGTAAGGGTTGGCATCCTGAGGGCAGACGAACTCGCAGAGGTTGCAGGTAACGCAGCGCTTAAGCACCAGGGAGGAGTCTAAATCACCGCTTATGATTTTTTCTATCTCTCGCTTGTCTTGGGCGACGGGTAGCTCTAGCACCGGGCAACGCTGCAAGCAGATGCCGCAACGGTCACATTTCTCCTCTTGAAAAAAGCGAAATCCAGATTTTGCGTCTACTTGAGTGACCCCCATCATGGCTCCTTGCTTGCTCCCTGCTTTTTCCCCACCCATTTAAAGCTCCTTTTTTTCATCATGCCAGCTTTTTCCGCCCCCCATTCCCCTATCTCAAACCCCTCTCACCCCGTATTCCCATTCCCCTGCTCCCCACCATGTAAAATTTATCATTTAAGGTCCAATAGATTTATTCTTGAGCCAGTCTAATCATTTTAATTTCAATATTATTTTCTTTATTTTCCCCATAGTCTTCAAACATCAGCAAAATGAAGTGATACGGAGGGATATATATTTACATATTGTAATAAATATTCATCTCATAATCATATACCGAAGAGCTAAATCTGAAATGGAATGAATTATTTATTTGTCAACGTAAAAATGTTACTCAATACCAAAATAGAGTAAGCCTCACAATAATTTTAATTTTTTCTTCGCTCTAGGTGGGTTTTTGTCATTGGGGTTATTTATAGTATATGTAGGTTATATAACCTATAAATGATATAAGGTATTGGTAAGAAATAAAAGAAGGTGAACGATAATGAAACAGGACATAGTTTATGAAATCATGGACGTAAACTTTTCATAATGGGTCAGTGAAGGGGGGTGTTACTTCGAAGCACTAAAACAAACGAATGCATGGAAAGATGATGTGTAGTATGTGGGAGATCAGAGGCTCCAAGAAAACCATGTTGCGCGAAAGTGCAGTCAGAAGAGTGGAAAAGGGGATCGCTTTCTTTTAAAGAACCGAAAGGAGTTGTTGTGGAAGAAGGTTGAGATGGCGATATGGACATGCGCATCTTGGGAAAATTTATAAAGACCGAAGATTTATGGAATGTGGTTGATGCGTATTTCTCGGAAGGCCAACTACTAGGCGGAAAATGGTTGATGCTGCCACATTGATGCGGGTACATAGGCGTTAATACCGTGGCGTTTGCCCCATGTAGACCCGGAAGTAGACCGAAAAGGGGGTGATGGGTGACCTTTTTATAGAGCCGGGCTGCTAATGGAAAGTAAGTTGATGCGCTCCTTATCTGGCCAAGAATTTGATGGAAAGGGTTATTGCCACTTCATAGACATAATACCGTGGCGTTTGCCCCATGTAGACCCGGAAATAGACTGAAAAGGGGGTGATGGGTGGCTCTTTTATGGCTCAACGAACTGAAGCAATGGAATTGATGCATGGCGCTTTGATGTCTTCATATCTAGGTGTCATATCGCGGTGTTTGAGTAATTGAGACCGGAAATATATAGAAAAGGGGTGATGTTAGGCTTGATTTACAATGAAATTAATAAATAAAAATAAACATTTTATAATACCTGTTTACGATACCTGTGTCTGCGGTGAGGCGATGGTTCGAAATGCCCCACACGAGAAGGCGAGGGGGCCTGTTAGGGTTTAGTCTCGTGACGCTCTCAAGTTTCTCGTAGAGAGGAACAGTTGAAAACGGCAAAATTATAAGGATTGACTGGTAAGTGATTTAGCCATAAAGCCGCGGAAATAGGAATAGTGGGAGTTAAAGGTTAAAATTAGCTTGGTGTTTTGGTAAATAACATTTGGAGAGGGTAATCTGAGGATATATGGGTACGCGGATGTAAAATGAATGCCGATTCTAAATAGAGCTTAAATAATTCTAGAAGCTGGTCTCGTACGGTCATGAAGCGACAAAAGAAAAGGTTACCTCGAATAAATAGCGTGGAAAAGGTTTGAGGAAAGAGATCTATACTGAACGATCGCAACCGTAGGCTAGGAGGAACATGAGGGCGAATGAGCCGGAGGCAGAAGGGACATCCTGGGGGCCGAAAGACCAAAAGCGAGGGTACCGGGAGCGGGAGGAGCATGAAAGGCTAATGGACACCCACTACAACACCGCTTTTATGGGGCTTACCCAGGTTGAGGTGGATCAACGGGTAAAGGAGGGTAAGACCAACGCGGTGAAGGAGTCTACCAGCCGCTCTTTGGCCAGCATCGTAAGAGCCAACGTCTTCAATCGCTTCAACGCCATACTAGGTACTCTTTTGATTGTGATTCTCATTTTCGGCTCCCCTAAAGACGCCCTCTTTGGAGGTGTGCTGGTGATCAATACCCTCATCGGCATCATCCAGGAGCTGCGGGCCAAACTTACCCTGGACCGCCTATCCCTGCTGAGCGCTCCCAAAGCTCGGGTGATAAGAGAGGGTACATCAAGAGAGATACCCACTGGCGAAGTAGTCCTTGATGATTTACTGGAATTAAGGATAGGCGATCAGGTTATCGCCGACGGCGAAGTGCTTCACTCCCAGGGATTGGAAATAGACGAATCTCTTCTCACCGGTGAATCGGTACCCATACATAAGAAAGCTGGCGACCAGGTCTACTCTGGAAGTTTTGTGGTGGCGGGAACGGGCGTTTACCGAGCCACGGGGGTGGGCGCCGAATCATACGCCCGCAAACTGGCTGCGGAAGCCAAGCGTTTCACCCTGGTGAAGTCAGACCTACGCGAGGCCATCAACACCCTGTTGCGCTACGTCACCTATGTGATGATACCCGCATCTATCATCCTGCTAGCCAGCCAACTGGGAACAGACCATTCCTTGGGCTCCGCGCTCACCGGGACGGTAGCGGGGGTGGTGGCAATGGTTCCGGAAGGGCTAGTACTGCTAACCAGTATGGCTTTCGCGGTAAGCGCCATCACCTTGGCTCGCCGCAACGTGCTAGTTCAGGAGCTCCCCGCGGTGGAGGGGCTGGCTCGGGTGGATGTGGTCTGCCTGGACAAGACCGGAACCCTAACCGATGGAAATCTGACACTCAGCCGAGTGGAGGTGCTGGGGCCCGAAGAAGGAATTGGCGAAGCTCTGGGGGCGTTGGGAGCGGAGAGCTCCGCGCGCAACGCCACCCTAGAAGCCATCGCCCGAGCCTATCCTCCGCCACAGGACTGGAAGGAAGTGGGAGGGGTACCCTTCTCCTCGGTGAGAAAGTGGAGCGCCAAAAGTTTCTCCGGCAGGGGAACTTGGCTACTGGGAGCTCCAGAGGTGCTACTTGGACCGAAATACCCCAATAGTAAGCTGGAAAAGAGATTGGACCATTTAACCAGCTCCGGCGCCCGGGTTCTGCTTTTAGCCCATTCTAATCAGATACCAAAAGCCGAGGAGCTTCCACAGGAGCTGGAGCCCAGGGCTTTGGTGATTATGGAGGAGATGGTGCGGCCTGACGCGGCGGAAACCCTCCATTACTTCCGGGAGCAGAGAGTATCCCTGAAGATCATCTCCGGTGACAATCCCAACACGGTGCTTAAAGTGGCAAGCAGAGCGGGGGTTGAAGATATCGGAGAGCCAATAGACGCCAGGTATCTACCCCAGGAGCAAGAAGCACTAGCCTCGGTAATGGACCGAAACATCGTCTTCGGCCGGGTTAACCCGGAACAGAAGCGGGAGATGGTCAAAGCCCTGCAATCACGGGGACATGTGGTAGC
>JACVIX010000122.1 GCA_015711725.1 Candidatus Geothermincola primus
AAAGGGCCGGGGGTCATCTAAAGAAAGGGGGAAGACTGGCTATCACCTTTGACGTTGATGGCCAGCACATTGTAAACTTTTTCGAGCGGCCAGCCGCAATGGCGGACGGGATCGCCCGCTTCTCATTGAAATACGGGGCGCCTATCGTGCCCATGTGCTGCTTGCGGGGAGAACAAATTTTCAAGCTCCGCCTGATCTTCGGCAGGCCCCTGCGATACTCTTTGACAGGAGAACCCGATCTCGATGTGAAAACGATCATGGAAAAGGTTGTCGCAGCCGGGGAGGAAATGATCAGATTGGCTCCTCATCAATGGATGAGCTGGTTTGGATTAAATCGATGGTGGGGAAAAGCCATGAAGGTGGAGGCCATACGGAGATGATGGGAATAGATAACGAGTTGATGTCCATACTGAAATGTCCATCTTGCCACGCGGATCTGAGGATGAACAGCTCTAGCTTGGTCTGTGTCTCTTGCGCAAATTGCTACACCGATGTCCAGGGGTTTTGGGATTTCTTCTCCACTGACACTCATTCCCTGAAGCAAGCGGAAAGGGACCATTACACGGAAAAGGTAGACTACTATTTGCAGATGCACCACGCTTGGTGTCTAAGCCCCTTTTACCGACACTATCACCGGAAATTCCTCAATGAGCTGCGCCGGCTCCCTCAAGGGGCGCTGATCCTAGAATTGGGATGCGGATTGGGACATGACGGGGCGGAACTCTTGCGTTCGGGGTACCGGCTGGTGGAGACGGACATAGCCCCGGGACAATTACTGGAGGCGAAGAAACTGCATGAAAGGTGCGGGCTTGCTGGCAAATCGAGCTATCTATTGGTGGACGCGGAGCGTCTACCATTCGAGGACGAATCCTTCGACGGTATCTTTATGGTAGCGACTCTTCATCATCTTCCTAGTCCCCTACAATCACTTAAGGAAATCCGCCGAGTGCTCAAGCCAAAGGGAATCCTGATCCTGGGCACGGAGCCTAATACCTGGCAACATCGAACTATTTACCCCATAGGTGGTATGCTGCTGCGCCTGATGGGGAGGCGGAGTAGCGAAAGGGAAGATATCTCGGAGCGGGTTTCCCAAGCGGACCAACAGGCCGAGGGATTTTCCGCCATAGATTTGGAATTGCTTTTCCGGGATGCGGGATTTGCCCATTGGGAGCTAAAACCGGCTGGCTATCTTTCGGCAGCGCTTTTCTTCATCGCTACCGAAGGCTCCCAGATTCTAAATAGAAATATACGCCTCTTTGCCCTGGAGAGGATGGCCATTCCCATCGATGAAGCCCTGGGACGATTGCCTTGGCTGCGTCGCTATCCCTGGCATTGGAACGCTGTAGCCTACAAGCGAGGTTAATTGGGGGAGGCTAAATTATTGTGTAATAAAAGAACAACACTGACCATCTATGACTTAATTGTTACGTTTTTGTTACAATAATGTAACATTTTCGTTGCATTTTGGTGAATTTTCAGCTATTTGCTTGCATACCTTTTTTATTCTTACTAAATTAATAGACAATTAATGGGCCATGTTGACTTTATTGTAAAAGCACTTTTGCTTATTTTATAAATTTATATTAATCGAAAACTTGATTCAAATAATGACCAGGTCCGATATTTCGACAAGAAAAGGACGCAAACCATGGCGAGGTGGGGCTCTAACTGGAGAGGTAGCTTGGGAGAGAAATCCAAAAAAAGGATGAAACGGCTGTCTTGGCATTATTGCTATTTATAGGATTCGTATAGGATAACTCAATCCCCTCCTTGATGTATATCCTGACAACGAAATGATTTTGCTTTGCGACCTGCAGCGTGACGAATCGAGTTAAGAGATAGCGATTGGGGAAACGAAGGAGAAGGTTAATATGAGGGTGGCCCTAGTTCACGACTGGTTAACTAATTTCGCCGGCGCGGAACGGGTCATCGTGGCAATGCATGAGGCTTTTCCCGAGGCTCCTATCTATACCTCTGTATTTCGACCCGAAGTTTTCCCTCAGCTTGCAGAAGCCGACGTGCGTACCTCTTTTCTCCAGAAGGTGCCACTGGCGAAGAGTAAACATCAGGCCTTTCCGCTGTTGCGCACAGTGGCGTTCGAGTTATTCGACCTCTCCGATTTCGACGTGGTCATCTCCAGCTGCCATGCCGAAGCCAAGGGAGTGATAACCCGCCCGGAAACCTTGCACATCTGCTACTGCTACACTCCCATTCGGTATTATTGGAGCGGTTACCACCACTACCTGCAGAATCCCGTCTTCGGTCCCTTCAACGCATTGGTGAAAAGGGTTATGCCCCTTATGACCAATTATTTAAGATTATGGGACCGCTGCGCGGCGGAAAGAGTAGATGTTTTTGTGGGCATAAGCCAGCATGTGGCCCAGCGCATCAAGAAATACTACCGCAGAGAGGCGAAGGTAATCTACCCACCCGTGGACACTGATTGGCTTAGAATCTCCGAGCGAGTCGATGACTACTTTCTAATGGTGGGAAGGCTGATACCGTACAAGAAAGTGGATATTGTGATAGACGCTTTTAACCAGTTGGGGCTGCCATTGAAGATCGTGGGAACCGGCTCGGAACTAGAACGTTTAAGGAGTATGGCCCGGAAGAACATCGATTTCTTAGGGAGGGTTTCGGATAAGGAACTGGGAGAGATATACTCTCGCTGCCTAGCCTTTATCTTCCCCCAGGAAGAGGATTTCGGTATCACTCCTCTGGAAGCCATGGCCGCGGGTAGGCCAGTGATCGCCTACCGTGGCGGAGGAGCGCTGGAGACTGTCTTGGAGGGAGAGACCGGCATATTCTTCGATCAACAGGACTCCCGTTCCATTATCGAAGCGGTGCGTTCCTTCGACGCCGCGGCTTTTAACCCTGAGGTCCTGCGAGAGCATGCCAAGGCTTTCGATGTGAGCGTTTTTAAGAAAAAGCTGAAGGACTTCGTAGAGCTGGAATGGCAGAAATTCTTGCAAGGTGAGCTGTATACTAGAGAACCATTTACTAATCATAATGCAGATTTAATGCCAACGACATTTAGGCAAAACGAGGCTGATGAATGGGTGCAAGGATCTTACAGACAAAGATGGGGGTGATTAGACTTGGGGAGACGGCTACTCACCAATGATCTGATCGAGCTGGAGACTATCGCTGATGACCGGGAAAGAGCGGGCTCGGGGCTGGCCGGACTAAATGGTCTTGAAACTTTTAGGTTGGAGGGCCCACCCATAGGACTCTCCAGACGAACAACTAAGAAGCTGGAGAGCGCCACCTTGATCTGCTCTAGAATAGTTGTGGACACCTTCGCCACCATATTAGCTATCTGGTTGGCTTACTGGTTGCGCTTTAGCAATTCCTTATTCGTAAGACTTTTCCCTCCGGAAAGCTTTCCCGGCTCACAGGTCTTCCTCTTTCCTTTAATCGCCTCAATACCTATACTCCTGCTCTACCTTAAGGTATTCAAAATGTACGACGTGAGCAAATACGTACGCATTTTAGACAGGGTTCCCAGAATTGTGGGAGCGGTAAACGCATATATCATCACCTTACTTATCGCTTCCTTCACTATCAAAGCCACAGAGATTACCATGGGTTACCTGCTAATCTTCTGGTTGCTCTGCATTATTCTAATCTTCCTGGGCAGGGCACTATTGCAGATTTTCTTCTCCATAGCGGGGGTAAACGAGGTGGTGGTGCGCAATACCCTTATAGTGGGAGCTGGTAACGTGGGCAAATCGGTGGCAATAAAGTTGCTGCACCATCCTAAGTTCGGACTGCGTCCGGTAGGTTTCATCGACAACGATCCACTCTATGAGAAGTTCGAAGAGGATGAGTTAAAAGACATAAGGGTGTTAGGGGGTCATAAGGATATCTGCCGCATCATCAACAAGTACGACGTGGAGAAAGTGATTATCGCCTTCTCTAACGCAAGCCATGAGGAACTGATGGACCTTGCCTCCAAATGCAAGAAAGCAGGAGTAACCTGCTCGGTGATACCCCGTCTCTTCGAGGTCATAACCGGCGACATCGTGGTGAATGAGATTGGAGGGATTCCCCTTATCCACTTGGGTAACGCTAAAATTAAGGGAGTTTCCTCGATAATCAAAACGTTAGAAGACTACGTGCTTAGCGCCTTAGTTATCCTCTTCACATGGCCGCTCTTCATAGCCACGGCCATCGCCATCAAGTTGGATACCCCGGGACCGGTATTCTACGCCCAAGAAAGAATGGGTAAAGACGGCAAGAGGTTCAAATGCTTGAAGTTCCGCTCCATGGTAAATAACGCGGAGGAACTTCAGGGGGAACTCTCGCGCTTCAATGAGTGCGACGGACCAATTTTCAAAATTCGCAACGATCCCCGTATCACTCGTGTGGGCAAGTGGATTCGCAAGTTCTCCATCGACGAGCTTCCCCAAATATTCAACGTGCTGGCTGGGCATATGAGCTTGGTGGGGCCGAGGCCCCCCATACCCTCAGAGGTGAAACAGTATAAAGAATGGCATAGACAGCGCTTGAGCGTGAAACCGGGCATAACGGGTCTCTGGCAGATCAATGGCCGCAGTGAGACCCCATTCGATGAGATGATTAAATTCGATCTCTACTATATCGAAAGATGGACGCCCTGGCTGGATTTCAAGATCATCATGAGAACTATAACCGCGGTGATCAGCAGCAAGGGAGCTTACTGATAGTCTCTTATGCTCTTATAATTCTTCCAAAAATTATTATCAGGGGTCGGATCGCGACGGATCGAGGGACAGATGCATAGAAGGAGGGACAATAATTCGGACGGAGGGACAAAAGCGGACTAAAGAGGGGGGTAAATCGATTTAGAAATTTTGAACCATTCTCTATTTTACTCTGCACGCAAATAGCCGCACGCAAATATCTCATGCGTTATTTTTCTGCGAATGAAAATTCGCAAGACGAGTTAATTTGCTCAATCTGAAGTATCGTGCCGTTGAGAGGGGGGTTTGGAGATGATCAATAAGAAGCTGCGCGGTTTTCAAGATCGTTATACCTTGGTATATACGCTGGTTGTGTTGTTTCTGGGGATTTTGCTGGCGCTATCCTCGGGAACTTTATCTTCCCAGTTGGCTTTCGCCAGTCCGGGGGACGTTATTCCCTGCAGCTTCTCCGATTCTTACGGATGGGCTAAGGGAGACAGTTTCTATAGCGCCATCAGCGCGGACGGTAGATATGTAGCCTTTGACACCCTATCCAACAATCTAGGCGGGGTGGAGGACAATAATAACGCCTGGGACGTGGTGCGCAAAGATATGGTCACTGGAGAAGTTGTTTACTGCTCCGTCACCTCGAAAGGCGAGGTGGGCGACGGTGACAGTCGCAGACCTAGCATCAGCTGGGACGGGAGGTATGTCGCCTTCGAAACCATAGCCGATAACCTCTATCCTGGAAGTGTCTCCGGTGTATGGGAGGTGCTGGTCAAAGATATGTTAACTGGTGCCATCACCAGGGCATCAGCGAGCGCTTCGGGAGAAGCGCCAAATGGCGACTGCGTCTATCCCTCCATCAACGGGGATGGAAGATACGTGGCTTTTCAGTCAGGAGCTACCAATCTTCACCCAGACGACCGGGATGGAATTACGGATATTTTACGTAAGGATATGCGCTCCGGAGCGGTAGAGCTCTGCTCCATCTCATCCACGGGCGAAAAGGGCAACGGCAACAGCCATGACCCCGCAATCAGCGAGGATGGAAGCATGGTCGCCTTTTGGTCCTCATCCGACAATCTGGTGGAGGGAGATACCAATAGAACAGATGACGTGTTTCGCAGGACCATAAACCACGATTTAAACGATATAGCCGCGGTGAACTCCAGTTATGCATTTGCCGTAGGAGATAACGGGACCATATTAGCCACCACCGACGGAGGAGCTCATTGGATTTCTCAGGAGAGCAAGGTCTCTGTGGACCTCAACGCCATTTACGCCGTCAATGCCTACTGGGCATGGGCGGTGGGGGATGGGGGAACCATTTTGATTACCACCGATGGGGGCGCCAATTGGACGCCCCAGGTCTCTGGAGTCACCCATAATCTTCGTGGGGTGGCGGCGGCTAATTCCAGCTATGCCTTCGCCGTGGGGGACGAGGGAACCATCTTGGGCACCACCGACGGGGGCGCGCACTGGAACCTGCTAACCTCCACGGGAACCGCTGAAGACCTCTATTCCGTCCATGCCGTCAATGCCTACTGGGCTTGGGCAGTGGGTAGCAATGGCACCATCGTGCGCACAACCAATGGAACTGGATGGAATCCCCAGATCTCCGGAACTACCCATAATCTTCGGGGGGTGACCGCGGCTAATTCCAGCTATGCCTTCGCCGTGGGGGACGGTATTATTCTATATACCACGGACGGCGGAGCCAATTGGAATCCCGCCACTTTCACCGGGGTATCCGCCGACTTTTACTCCGCGGCATGCGTCAACGCCTACTGGGCCTGGGCGGTGGGAACGGACGGGACTATAATGAGGACCACCGATGGGGTGAGCTGGAATCCCCAGAATTCGGGAACTTCCAGGTTGCTGCGAGGTGTAGCTGCGGTAAATTCCAGCTACGCCTGGGCGGTGGGCGATGACGGGACAATCTTAGCCACATCTGATGGGGGCGCCCATTGGAATCCCCAGGGTTCTAAGGCAAGCGAGACGGTACGCTGTTCCACCTCATCCACCGGGGTGGAAGGAAACGGAACTAGCCAGAATTTGTCCATGAGCTCGGACGGAAGATACGTGGTATTCAACTCCTATGCCAGTAATCTGGTCCCAGGGGATAGGAACAACCAGTGTGACGTATTCCGCAAAGACGTGGAGACGGGCGAGATGACCCTGGTCTCCACCTCTTCCGAAGGAGTCCAAGGCAATCTGAAGAGCCATCTGCCCAACATCAGTGATGACGGAAGATATGTTTCCTTTTCCTCCTACGCCAGCAACTTGGTACCTAATGACTTCAATGGAGCTCTGGATGTCTTTCGCAAGGATCTGGCCACCGGAACATTGGTGCGAGCCAGTGTATCCGCATCCGGGGCTGAGGGCAACGGCATTAGCGACATTTCCTGCATGAGCAGGGACGCTCTCTTTATCGCCTTCGAGTCCAAAGCAACCAATCTGGTGGACGATCCCCCTCTATCTTCTATCAACGTCTACCGCAAAGAGTTAGCTCTTACTCCGGAGCTAAGGAGCCCCTTCTACTTCCCCGAGGGCTACACCGGGACCGACTTCCAAACCTATCTCGTCCTGCTCAACGTCAACCCGGACCCCGCCTATGTCTCGGTGGAATACCGCTTCACCGACGGCTCCTTCATCGTCAAGAACTACAACCTCCCCGCCCAGAACAGGATCACCATCAACGTCAACAGCGAGGTGGGGGCGGGAGCGCAGTTCTCCATGGTGGTCAAGGCGGATATCGACAACCTAGCCCCGGAACGCAGCATGTACTTCAACTACCAGGGCAAGTGGACCGGTGGGCACGTGGTTTTCGGATCCAAGACCCCTTCCTCCACCCTCTACTTCGCCGAGGGCTACACCGGGGACTTCTTCGACGAGTACCTCTGTGTATACAATCCCGGGGACGTGGCGGCTAATCTTACCTTCAACTTCCAGACCCAGGAGGCGGGGCTGATCGTGAAGTATGGGAGCGTAGGCCCCCATACCCGCGCCACCTTCTTCGTAAACGAGATGCTTCAAGGAAAATATCAGCACTCCACCAAGCTGGACTCCACTCAACCGGTGGTGGCGGAGCGGCCCATGTACTTCGATTACCTAGGCCGGGGAGCCATGCACTGGGAAGGGGGTCACTGCGTGATGGGGGTGCCCTACATCTCCAACATCTACTACTTTGCCGAGGGAACCACCCGCATGGGCTGGACCACCGGTTTCCAGGAGTGGCTCACTCTGCAGAACCCCCACGACCACAGCATCACCATCGAAGCCGTCTACCAGCTGGGTCCCGGACAAGGGGGGCCGGTCTACAAGTCCTATAACCTGGGCGCGGGAAGGAGATACTCGGTCTTCGTCATCAACGAAGTGGGCTACAACAAGGACGTCTCGGTGAGGCTCACCTCCAGCGAGGAGTTCTTCGCGGAGCGGCCCATGTACTTCAACTACTATCATCTCAACACCTACTGGCAGGGAGGCCACTGCGTGATCGGGGCCACCGCCCAATCTTCCGAACTGCTCTTCGCGGAGGGATGCACCTATGCCAACTTCCACGAGTGGCTTTGCCTGCAGAATACCCATGAGACCTTGAGCGCGGAGGTGGAGCTCACCTTCTATGCCCAGGAGCTTACCAACCCCATCGTCAAGAACGTAACTGTTCCCGCCAACACTCGCACCACCCTGTTTATCAACACCTTCGTGGGATCCAACTACAACCTGGGGTGCCGGGTGCGGGTTATCTCCGGTCCCAACGTCATGGCGGAGCGGCCCATGTACTTCAAGTACGGTGGGGTCTGGGACGGCGGTCACGACGTGGTGGGATATGTGCCTCTAGTTCCCAATTAACGCCTGAGCGGAAAGGGCCTGGAACAGGCCCTTTCCCTTCTGACCTGAGAAACGCTAAGGAGGTGGATCTGTCGCTTAGATGGGTTTTAGAAAATAATGGTTAAGAGTGAGGAGGTGAAAGGATGAAGATTTATTTAAAAAAACTGGTAATCCCCCTGGCTGTGCTTGCCCTGGCGATGATTATGACTCTGGGCAACATCGCTTTTGCTCCGGCAGACCAGATTGAAGATGCCATTGCCCGTGGTATTGCATGGCTAGCCAGTCAACAGAACGACGACGGCAGTTGGGGGCCGACGGAATTGGAGGGCGCGATGACCGCCTATACCTCATTCGCGCTGATAAAGTTGCAGGACCGCGCATATGAACTGGGGTATTCCTCGCCCTTCGATTCTACCTATCCCTATTCCATCAACGTCATTAAAGGGTGGCGTTATGTGATTAAACAAGGATTCGTGGAAAGACTATCACTACAGTTACACCGAGGTGTATATGACAACCCTGACAGTAACGGAAACGAAATCGGTATCTACTTCGCTTATACGGAAAATTCCACCGATTACCCCGTATACAACACTGGAATTACCCTGATGGCTCTCAAGTCCACCGGCACCCCGAACCGCGCCAACGAAGGGGGCAGGGACTTCAACGGGGATGGAAATCCCGACACTTATATGGAGATCGCTCAGGACGCCACCGACTGGATGGCCTTCGCCCAGGGCGACGCCTTCAACGACGACGGTGGCTGGGGCTACCAGGCGATCAACAATCAAGCCCACAATACCTGGACAGACCAGTCCAACTCGGGCTTCGCAGCGCTGGGACTGGCCGCAGCGGACGATTTCGGTTGCGTAATTCCCCAGTGGGTAAAAACTGAGCTGAACTACTGGATCGGGACTATCCAGGACCCGGTAAACGGCGACGAGTTCGATGGTGGGGCAGTCTACAACCCCGACTATGGTCCACCGCAGCCCGGAGGAGGCAAATCCGGGCCCAACGTGCTGAAGACCGGAAACCTCATCTTCCAGATGAAGTTCTTTGGGGACAGCATCACCACTCCCCGCTTCCAGAATGCCCTCGACTATATCGAGCGCCACTACTTGGATAAAAATAACGATCCCGGGTGGGGATACGAGATGAACCCCTCAAATTACCAGGCTATGTACTGCGCTATGAAAGGCTTCGAGTACAGCGGGGTGGACTATCTAGACCTGGATAACAACGGGGTCCCCGAGGAGGACTGGTTCGATCGTTTCTGCGATGTTATTCTGGCTCAACAGCATGAAGACGGCCACTGGTACAACAGCATGTACCATGACACCACCGGCATTCTCTCCACGGAATTCGCCTTGCTTACTTTGGAGAAGGTAACGCCACCTCCACCCTCCGTCCCCTTCTACTTCCCCGAGGGCTACACCGGGACCGACTTCCAAACCTATCTCGTCCTGCTCAACGTCAACCCGGACCCCGCCTATGTCTCGGTGGAATA
>JACVIX010000123.1 GCA_015711725.1 Candidatus Geothermincola primus
AGCGAAGGCATGGGGAATTGGGAGCGCCGCTCGATCATTTCTCCCCGCTTGGCGCAGCGATGGAAAGAGACGGAAACTGTGGGGCTCGGGAACACCATAAATATCAATTTCCTCTCGCCAAAGCGAAGTCTCGTCTCCAGGACCCGTTTAAAAATCATGTCGGGGAAATTAGCCAACAAAGCGCTCTGGTGAAAAAAGCGGGGAAGAAGTCATCAACTATTTATATTACTCGAGCTATCCACACCACTGGAGATAACGTAAAAGTCGCGGGGAGAGGCTCACTAAAGCCCGATACCAGGATATGACATCCACAAAAGGCCACCCTAATTCAATCGGTGGAGATATTATCCCGATTCTTTCGCGCCCCCAAAGTAGGGGTTTTCTCCTCCACCCTCTCCGCCAAGTGAAGATGTATATGATAGGGCTCATCCTTCCGCTTGCTCATGCCCCTTATGAGTACATCCATAAGAGGATCCACGAAGTCGGGCAATTCCTCTTTTCGCTCCAGCAAATGCCAGCGAAAGAATATGTGCTCAATGGTTCCCAGGACCATGGATCGGACTAAGTGTGGATCCAGATCATCGCGGAACTCCCCTTTCTCTATCCCCTCCTGGATGATTCCCATGAGCAAACCCGCCGCCCGTCTCACCATGTGATAGCCTTCGGTATTCATGAACTTGCGGTTATGCTTGAGGTCCAAAAGAACTAGCGCGGAATAATCGGGGTTGTCTTTATACAGGGCGTAATATCCATAGATAACCGCGCGTAGGCGGTTTTCCGCCCCCCGGACGAAGGGAAGTATGGCTTCGAGAAATTCCACTCCCCGACTGGTGATCTCCTCGGGAATGGCGAAGAGCAGGTCTTCCTTACTCCCGAAATATTCGTAGATGGTGGCTTCGGAGACCTTGGCCTGGCGAGCGATCTCGGAGATAGTGGCGTTGTAGTACCCCTTCTCCCCGAAGACCTTGAGAGCGGCATCTATGATGACCGGAATTTTATTGCCACCCCTCTTTTTCTTCTTCTTCTCCATATCAATCCTTTTATTTGAATTATAATTATATATACGTAATTGTTTTTAAATATTAAATACATTATAATGCATTTTATCAGAATAAGTCTATAAATAAAGGAGTGATTGTTTATGCGCACTTCAGAAGAATATCTGGAAAGCCTTAAGGAGATGAGGCCCAACGTCTATATGGGAGGGGAAGTGATCGGCAGGGACAAGGTGCCTGGAAGCGATATCTTGGTGGCCACCTATGAGCTGGCTAGGCTCCCCCAGCACGAGGGACTCTTCACCGCCACAAGCCACCTCACCGGCGAGAAAATCAATCGCTTCTGCCATCTCCATCAGGGCGTGGATGATTTGCTAGCCAAACAGGAGATGACCCGCATAGCCACCAGGGAGGTGGGGGGATGTATCGCCCGCTGCATGGGTATAGACGCCTGCAACGCCATCTCGGTGATTAGCTATCTGTGCGATCAGGCTCACAACACCGAGTATCACGCCCGCTTTATGGAATGGTTCAAGGAATTTCAAAAGAACGACCTGGTGGGATGTTGTGCGCAGACCGACGTGAAAGGGGACCGTTCCCGCCGCCCCGCCGACCAGACCGACCCGGATCTCTACCTCCGGGTGGTGGAGAAGAGAAGGGACGGCATCGTGGTACGGGGAGCCAAGGCGCACAACTCCTTCGCTCCCTTAGCCAATGAGATACTGGTGACCCCCACCAGATTCCTGCGGGATAACGAGAAAGACTGGGCGGTGGCCTTCGCCGTGCCGGGTGACGCCCCAGGGGTTAAGCTGGTGGTCAGGGCGGCTCGTTACCGCGAACGCGCCCCGGAGCTCGCTTCCCTAGGTTCGGGCAAGGGAGAATGTGAATCCCTCACCATCTTCGACGACGTGTTCGTTCCCTGGGAGCGGGTTTTTCTCTGCGGGGAAAACGAGTTTGGGGGGCAGCTCGCTCTGCTCTTCGCCCTCTATCATCGGCATAGTTACACCGGTTGCAAACCGGCGGTAACCGATATAATCATGGGCACCGCCGCGCTGGTGGCGGAATACAGCGGCATCGAGCGGGAAGACCATGTGCGCAGCAAGCTCGCTAACCTGATCAGCGTGGCGGAGTTGGTTTACGGATGTGGAATCGCCGCCGCCTACAAATCCACCAAATCCCCCTCCGGCACCCAGGTTCCGGACATGGTCTTCTGCAATGTGGCGCGCAAGCACGCGGGGGTAAACCTCTACCACGAATACGAGATTCTGGCGGACATAGCGGGGGGGCTGCCCGCCACTCTTCCCTACGACACTGAGTTTCTAAGCCCCGAGGTAGGCCACCTGGTGAGGAAGTATCTCATGAGGAAGGACAACGTCACCCCCGAGGACATATATCGTTGTTACGCTTGGATCGCCGATTTCTCCTGCTCCGCCATGGCGGGGGTGCTGCAGTACGCGGGCCTGCACGGCGGCGGTTCCCCCATCATGGAGGACATCGCCATACTGGGAACCTATGATATCCAGTCCAAGAAGGAGATCGCCAAGAGGCTGGCGGGAATCTCCTAATAAGCCAAGCTTTAATCACGAAAGAAAAGTGCGGGGCAACCCCGCCCTTTTCTTTATCTGGTCAATTTTCTCTGCTCTTTAGACGTTCTTCACGATGATATCATTCTCGCCCGTGTTCAACATAAGCCTTCGCTCGGATGCCTATCCTCGCTCCTTTGGACTATTCAAATGCAAAAAAGTGTCGTGCGGCGACAACTACCTGGAGATACACGATGACATTCGGGGCCGCGCCAATAGCTCTTCCCCTGACTTCCCCCTGCGAAAAAGGTAGTGAAGCCGCCTAGTAAGGCATTCCCAGAAGACGGGCGAATGCCTTACCCATGATGATTTCTATCTCCTCCTGGGTGAAGGTCACTTCTGGGCAACGGGATAGGTCGGGTTCCCTGACTCCCTTTACCCAGTTCTCCAGGGGACATAGCACGTTGAGTAGGGGTCCATCGCTGCCGAAGAATACCCTCCAAGGTCCCAAGTCATCGATAATTCTTCTCAACATCCTGTAAAATTCTTCGGGATAATGATTGAAGGTGATCTGCCAGCCTGAGAAGTCGAAGTAGACATTGGGCTTCACCTCCGCCACCAGCAGCGCCTCCCTCCATAAGGAGTGAGCCACATGGGCCATGATGATGGAAAGGTCGGGGAAGTCCGCCGCCACGTCATCCACGTATATGGGTTGGGTGAATCGGAATTTCATGGGGGCGGGCTGGCTTCCGGTGTGGAAGAGCACCGGTACCCCATACTCCACGCACTTCTCATAGAGGGGGTAACATGCCGGGTCGTAAGGGTAGAAACCCGCGGTGGGATGGAGTTTAAGTCCCTTCATGCCCCAATCCTCAACCGCCCGAGAGAACATCTCCACCGCCCCATCCCTTCGGGGGTCAACGGTAAAAAATGGTACCAAGCGGTCGGGAAAACGTTTAGCAGCCTCGGCGATCATACGGTTCTGCTCCTCTATGGGGACCTCGGGCTCCCCCGTGCACAGCCCGTAGTCCAAAGAGAAGATGCAGGAGATGTCCACCCCTGCCCCATCCATTATGGGAATTAGCTTTTCCCCGGTTGAGTCCTGGATAATGGGCATGACATTCTTTATCAGCTCATGCGGATCGGGGCAATCCCCCGTGGCCTTTCCCATGGGAGCCGCCGCCATGCGGGCAACCCCCACCAAGAAGTCCTGGTGAAGCCATCCCTCGCCCATCAAGTGAACGTGGCAGTCGAAAACCATCGCCATCACTCCCCTTTCTAATTCTGATTAATTATTATTACTTTTTTTATACACTTTTAAAATCGCCGACAGCTATAATTTAATACTCTAACGCAAAATCGCGAAATATCCTGGTCGATCGCAAATCGCTATAGCGATGCCGTGGCGGATTAAATTAAGAAAATTATTTAGCCTATTATCCCTTTCCTCCCCCCTTTTCGGGAGGGGTAGATCAGTTTGTCGCCTATTATCCCTTTCCTCCCCCCTTTTCGGGAGGTATATACCAGTTTATCGCGCAATATCCCTTTCTTCCCCATTTTCCGTGAGCGATATATCAATTTATCATACACCTGCTATTCTCCCAACCAAAATCGATTTCGTGAAAGTTAAACTCAGAAAGCACAGCACCCACAGTAAACCTATACTTTTTGACATATTGCTACGGCCTCCGCAACTTTTCCTATGTAACATCCAAAATTACAGAGCGACACATCTTCCTCTTCTCTGGTCCCCTAGGCGTTTTTTTTCACGGTTTCACTATCTTTCGCAGACGCGTTAATATGTCCTCTTTCCTCAAGCTCCCGAGATGCACGCTTAGGATAAATGATTTCTCCTTTTCAGTGCCGGATGTGCCTCCTTCCAAATCGGTTTAAATCATATGGAAAACCGCTTGCCCCGCGCAAAGCCGATAGGGCGAGAAAAAACATAACAATATGTCATCCTTACACATGGTCATTTTTTTCGACCAATATAAAACTTACATAGAATAATTTTATTTTGGATGCCCTTCTTAGCAGAAGCCATCGCTAGATCGCCAGTCTCTCTTCCTTGAGCCTCAAACTCACCAGCAAGGCTATCCCAAAGAGGAGGACCAGAAACAACATGGCTTGGAAGAAGGACCCTTCCGGTCCTCCGGTGGCACCCTTGACGCTCTCCATAATCATGGTGATAATCACTCCTCCCCCATTTCCCAAGAGAAGGAGTATGCTTGTGGCGGTCCCGGTGAGGGCCGCGCCGGTGGTCTCCTCGGCATAGGTCAGTACTATAGGGTAGGCGCTGAAGAGGAAGAGTCCCAGAATTACCCCCACCAGGAAGATCAGGGGGGCGCTGGATAAAGAACCTATGAGAAATATGGTGGGTATAGCCACGCAGGCGGCGATGATAATGAAGGGTTTGCGCCGCATGATCTTGTCGGATATCGCCGGGATGACCACGCATCCCACCACCCCTGCGATCACCATCACCGCCCCGATGTTTCCGGCGGTCCCGGTGGAGATTCCTTTGGGCTTGAGAATTTTCTCCAGTAACTGTAGCAGCCCGATAAAACACCCATTCCCGATGAAGATGATTACGCAGAGCAGTCGAAAGTTGTAGAGGGCGAAGATGGAGCGGATGCTAGACCAGTCGATAGCCGCGCTTTCGCTCTGGATCTCGTGTTCGGCTCGTTTGGGGGGTTTGGGAGGGCGAGCCCTTCCCAGAAGGGCGAAAAGCATCAATCCCCCCGTCCCTATCATGCTGTAGATGAGCACCACATAGCGGATGGAGCTTAGCTTGTCCTCCCCGAACCCCTTGAGCAGGGGCGGGGTCACCGCCAGCGCCACGATCATCCCTAAAAAAAGAGCCAGGGTGGCCAGACCAGTGGCCAGCGCGGATTCCTCGGTAGGAAACCAAGCGCTCACCATCTTGGTGATGCTGTTCAAGACGAAAGGCTGACCGATGGAGATGCCTATCATCCCTAGAAGCACCAGGGGATAATTGCCCGCGAAGAGCCGTAGGAAAGAACAGGCGGCGGTGAAGAAAGCTCCTATCAGCACCGCGTAGCGGAATCCCTTGCGATCGATGATGATTCCCGCGGGGATAGACACAGGTATGTAGAGAAGGGGAAACATTGTGGCCAGCAAAACCACCTTGAACTCGCTTACCCCCATGAGTGCCTGAGTCTGCGAGGTTATAGGCGCATAGTTCAACCACATGATTTGGGTGATGGCGGCAACCAGCATGAAGACCGCGAGCACTACCCAGCGATAAGAATAGATGCCATATACATCCTTGGGATCTTTTCCTTCATCCTCCACCCGCCCTACTCCTTTCCATAAAGCGAACTTTCCCGTGACATTTTCCTAACGCTAGTCGAGATGTGTTAGATGTAAATACGCTACTTGCTCTTGACTGGGAATATCGATTCCCTTAAGGATCTCGCGTTAATTCCAAGCAGCGAAACGTTACTCCAGAACTAGCTACGTTTCGATATCGTTTCATTCCATCAGTTCATTCGAATCGATATTTCACATTAATTCGCCACCGTCCACGTCAAATCCACCGGTGCTTCACCTAAAATGGCTTGAGGCTCAATGTTATGCCTTCCTGCCGGACCCCGAGCGAATTTCTCCAACTAACCTTGGCACCCGGAGAGGTCGCAACCCATCAGAGCCACTTCCAGAAAGATTTGGAACAAGGGCGGGTTGAGATTGATTTGGTGGTCGATGATGGCATCGATGACCGCCGGTTTACCGGAGCTCACCGCCTCGGAGAGTGCCGGCTTGATATCTTGGGGGTCCTCTACCCTTATGCCGAAGCCTCCCATGGATTCCGCTAGTTTGTCATACCTAGTATCGCTGAAATCCACTCCTAGGTAACGGTCTCCGAAGGCGGCGTGCTGTGCCGCTTTGATCATTCCCCAAGCCTGGTCGTTGCCAATAATATCGACAACTTGTAAATTATATCTGGCAGCGGTCTCTATCTCATGGTTGTTGAGCATGAAAGCACCGTCCCCATGCAGGACGTATACCTGCCGATCGGGACATGCCAGTTTAGCCCCTAGGGCGAAGGGAAGGCCGGTACCCAGCTGGCCCATATCGGTGGACCAGAGGAAGGAGCGGGGCCGATACACCCTGGTGCCGGTGACCCCCCAAAGTCCCATGTTGCCCGCGTCCAGCGCTACGATGGCATCCCTGCCGAAGAATTCCAAGGCGTCTCGCACCAATCGTGCGGGGTGGATGGGCTTGGCATCCGAGCGGGCGGCTTCTTCCAGTTCCCGAAGTCCTTCTCTTTCCACTTCCCGGTACTGAGCTATGTGTACCCTTTCCGGCGAGGGCCCGGTGGCATCCTTCACTTTTTTGATTATCTGTTTGAGCACGGCTTTGGCGTCTCCCACTAGAGCCACGTCCACCCGACGGTTCAACCCGATCATCTCCGGCTCGATATCCACCTGGATGAACTTCTGGGAGGAAGGGTCTCCCCAGAGTGGGGGTTTTCCCCAGTATTCCAGCTCCGCCATGGCACAACCCACGCTCAAAACCACGTCTGCGGCGGCCTCGGCGAAAACGGCTCCCCCTAGCTTGGGCAGAAGCAATAGGGGATGGTCCTCTGGCAGGATTCCCCGGGAGGAGACGCTGGTGGTCACCGGTATCTGCAGGTACTCAGCCAGCTCCCTCACTTCCTCCCAGGCTCCGGAACGCAGCACCCCTCCTCCCGCATGAATTAGTGGTCTTTCCGCGCTCATCAGCAATTCCACCGCTTGTTCCACCCCTTTCTCGTCGCCGCAGGGAGGGTTCATGGGCCGGTAATTTTCCGGTGGATCCAATTCAACCGACTCCTCCTCCCCCATGGCGAAGAGGGTATCCACACATATATCCAAGTGGGTGGGTCCCGGCCTTCCCGTGGTGGCCACGCGAAAGGCCCACTGAACCATCTCGGGAATGCGCTCCCAGCAATGCACCACCGCGTTCCATTTGGTTATGGGTTGAAAGAAGGTCAACTGGTCCAGCTGCTGCTGGCTGCCCTTGAAGGGATAGCAGCGGTTGGAATGTATCTGGGGGGTGATCACCACCATGGGGATGCTGTCGTTGTAGGCGGCCGCCACCCCCGCCGCTAGGTTCAGGGCTCCCGGCCCCACCGTTCCGCAGCATACCCCCACCTGGCCGGAGACTCTCGCCAAGGCGTCGGCCATTGATGCCGCCGCGGATTCGTGGCGGGTCATGATGAAATCCATACCTTGGGGCTTGCCCACCCGGTAGATGGCGTCCACGAAAGTGGTGAGCTGTCCTCCAGGAATGCCGAATACGTATTTTACCTTTTCCTTAAGGAGCGCCTTTACCAATAATTCCCCTCCAGTGATCTTAGCCATACCCATCACTCTCCTTCTCTAGCCACTTGTTCTTTACGCCGCTATCTTCATCGGCGATAGAAAAAATCGATCTATCGATCGTATGATCGTATACCCATTTAACATTTAACTACCCACATATCCTGGGGCATATCCCCGGTAAGCAATTCCAAGCCGTCTTCTTTCACCAGATACATGTCCTCAATCATGTATCCCAAATCCTTAAGATTAGTGACATCATAGCAACCCATCTCCACACAGAGGACCATTCCCGGCTGAATCACCGTGAAGTCGTCATCGGAGAGCCAGGGATATTCATGATTGCCCAAGCCGATGCCATGCCCCACGAAGTCTATAGGCTCTACTTGCATCATTTCCTGACGGATTATGGCGCGGTGAGCCAGGTCCCAGACATCGCAGGCGCGCATCCCTGGTCTGATGCTCTCCACGGTCATCTGGTAGGCTTCCAAGGACATCTTCACCAACTCAACCTGCCGTTTGGAGGGCTCCCCGATATGGAAGATTCTCTGAAAATCAGTCCAGTAGCCCTTCATGGTGGGCCCGCAGTCGTAGAAACCGGTATCACCCTCCTGGAGCACCCGGTCCACTTGGGTGGTCACGTAACGCCATCCGGAGATGCCTTGCTCGGCGGGGGAGGAGAAGAAGACGAAGCTCATGCTGGTGGGACAGTCAAACATGTCCTCTTTCAGCCACTGTTCCCACATAGCCCGCTGGATGTCCCGCTCGTTTACACCCGCACGAATGACTTTGAAACCCGCTTCGACGCAGCGGCAGGCGCGTTTGCATAGATCGCGGATGAGCTCGATCTCCCACTCCGTCTTGATGGAGCGCTGGCCCCAGATGACTGGGTCCGCCGCCACATGCCTGGCTTCGGGAAGCAGAGAGAGAAATCTCTCCATTTCATCGAAGGACAAGTTTACCAGATAGCTGTCTCCCCTCTCCCAGCCTAGAACTTTCCCATCCAGCTTTTTGTCTTTGAGAGTGGTGATAAAGAGGTCCTCAAAACTCCGGGGCAGCCACCACACCGGGACCCGACACCAGGTGCGGATATCTCTGACCCAGGTGGTTTGATGAGGGTTGTTGTTGAATACGTTTTCCACCAAAAGGATGGTTTCATCCTCCACAGGAACTATGGCGCAGTAGCGCCAACGATGGGTCTCCATCAGACATGGATCCCTGAATCCAGTGTAATAGTAGATGTTCGCCGGGGAAAAAAGGACCATGGCGTCGATCCCCTGCTCCTCCATGAGTTCCCTGGCCTTCCGGTTACGCAACAGATATTCTTCCCTGGGGATGGTGGGATATGGAGGTTCCTGCGCCTGGTCTCCCCAGTCCACCTGACCCAGCGGTTCCACCATCTCTACCCCCTCCTTAAACGAATAAATTCACGTCAATCGAGGCAAAAGAAGCTCAACACTTATTCTACCCCTAAAGATGTTCTCTTAATCCGATTTTCAGCCGTTGAGCCGCGAGAACCGGCCCAGGCGAGCACGGGCACTGTCCAGCGCCCGCCGCCGACCATCGTCTTCATGATGGCGCGAGGGCTGACAAGGGGTTTTATCTGCGATCCCGGCGGAAAGATTAGCGAACCACCAGACCCCCTCCAGAAAATCGCTGATTCACCTCTTTAGTGGATGACACGTCGTGGACTAAGAGCCATCTATTCGGAGGAATACCCTCTGCCGACACGGTGATTTCAAGACGAAATTCCTGGCAGCGTTAGATTAAGTGAAAATAAATTAAAGGTGATTAAACCTTTTATAACCTTAAAGCGCGGGAACTGGCTATGCATAACTTTTAATATTTACATTATATAATTTTATTTCAAATAGTAGAGTATTGTCTCCCTTATTCTCGGCTTTTTTCAAAACCCACGTGCAGACTCGATCTCCTCGGGGAAGGGACTGGGTTATTTCCAGGGTGATGGAGGGATCCACCGCCTTCAACCAGTTGGCGAATTTACATTATGTCATATCTTTTTCATTGGAGTGTTTTGTCTCCCTTAATCGCGGCTTTTTTCAAAACCCACGTGCAGACTCGATCTCCTCGGGGAAGGGACTGGGTTATTTCCAGGGTGATGGAG
>JACVIX010000124.1 GCA_015711725.1 Candidatus Geothermincola primus
TCTTCCCTTACTTACGGGGATCTATTTTTTAATTTTTAATATGTCTCCATAGCATTTTGTGGTTTTTATTTCTTCCCTTACTTACGGGGATCTATTTTTAAAATATCCCCAAATCCTTTTGTCGTTTTTGGTGTTTTTTAGTTTCCGGCGATCTATCTTCCAATGCGGTTCTTGAGACCGTGGCGATCTCCCCTTTTGGGGCGGGGATAATTTATTCGGAGGAGAGACGCAGACTATGAGGCTTGCGAAAAGAGTCGCATACGATAAAAGCCGTTTAAGAATCGATGCGCTTGGTAGGAAAGAGCAAGAATATATAGGAGTGCTGGGCATGGACGGTGTCCAGCTACTTGATATGTGACTGATAGATTTCCCTCAACGCGCTGAAGCTATTCATGATCTCTTCCAGCTCTTTTTCGTCCTGGGTGTTGACGATGCCCTCCTCGTACAGCTCCTCGATGGCCTTCTCGTCGTAGCCCAGTATTTCGCTTAAGATTTCCCTGGTGTGTTCCCCTCTCAGGGGGGCGTGCTCGAATATCTCCTCCGTCTCCGAGGCCTTGATGGGATTGCCCACCGCCTTATGGGTTCCCCTCACGGCGTGGGGAACCTCCACCACCATGTTGCGGGCGAGCACCTGGGGATCGCTGAGCGCCTCCGCTATGTTGTTCACAGGTGCCCATGGGACCTGATGCCGATCCAAGAGAGGGGCCCATTCCGACAGGGTCTTCTGGGCGAAAATCTCTTCCAGCTCCCGGTTGAACTCTTCCTTGTTGATTAGGCGAGCCAGGGCGTTGCTATATTTGGGGTTTTCCTGGAGGTCTTCCCGGCCCAGGGCTTTGAAGAGATTTTGACAGTGGCGTTCGTTGGGACAGGCCACAACCAAGTATCGGTCCTTGGTCTTGTAGGCGCGGTAGGGGTTGAGGCTCTCGTGGCCGCTGCCCTGAGGCCCGGGAATGATTCCCCCGGCGAAGTAGTACATAGCCATATAGGTAAGCAGGGAGATCTGGCAGTCCAAAAGGGAGATGTCCAGACGCCTTCCTTTTCCGGTTATCTCTCGGTTGTAGACCGCCGCGGCGATGGCCAAAGCGGCGAAGAGGGAGCCAGCCAGATCTCCCATGGCTAGTCCCATGCGCACCGGTGGTCTTCCCGGCTCACCGGTGAGACTCATACTCCCACCTCTTGCTTGCGCCACTATGTCGTAAGAGGGTTTATCCCAATCGGGTCCGGTATGGCCATAGCCCGAGAGAGAGCAGGAGATGATCCTGGGGTTAATCTTTTTAAGGGTCTCGTAATCCGCCCCTATCTTGGGAAGGACCGAGGGCCGAGAATTGTCGAAGACCACGTCGGAGACCTTTACCAAGTCGTGAAAGACTTTGCGCCCCTTCTCGGTGGTGACGTCTAAAGCGATGCTCTTCTCGTTGCGGTTGATGGCGAGGAAATAGGCTCCTATCCCACCTACGTGATATTGCGCGGGGACCCGGGAGAAATCACCCGCTAGAGCCCCTCCCTTAGGGTTCTCAATCTTGATCACCTCCGCCCCAAGGTCGCCAAGCACCATGGTGCAGTAAGGTCCTGCCAGCACAGTGGAGAGATCCAGGATGCGCACCCCTCCCAGCAAAGCCCTTTCCGGTCTCATCGCCACCCTCCTTGACCAATACCGGGTATTCCCTCTCCGGTCCGCCTCCAGAGTCATCTATTTTATGTTTTTCTGAATAAAATCAGCCACTTCCGAGATGAAAGTCCCGGAGACGAATACCTCGGCCACTCCCATCTCCTTTAGTTTTGGAATGTCTTCCTCGGGGATGATGCCTCCCACGATTACCATCTTGGATTCCAATCCCTTCTCCTTGAGCAGTTCCATGATGCGGCGAGTGATACTCAAGTGAGCGCCGGAGAGGATGGAGAGGCCGATCACGTCCACGTCCTCGTCCATGGCCGCGTTGACGATCTTTTCCGGGGTCTGGCGCAGCCCGGTGTAGATGACCTCGAAACCGGCGTCCTTCAAACCCATGGCGATCACCTTGGCTCCCTGGTCATGGCCGTCCAGCCCGGGCTTAGCCACCAGCACTCTCACTCTCCGCTTTACCTCTGTCTCTGTCACGCTCGCACCTCCTCCATCGATCAGTCCCAAATGGTATCACACTCCAGAAGCGCCACGGGGATTTCGGTCTCCCTTTCTATATCCAGATAGACCCTTCCCGTGAGGTCCCTTCCCCAGCCGTTGAGATGGAAGGGAGAGGAGGGGATAACCACCAGATCTGGCCTCTTCCCTTCCTGCAGATAGGCTTGGATGAAGTCGATGAAATCCTGTACCACCAGTAGGTCTCCTAGGATGATGTTGCCTCCAAAAAAGCGGTTCTCCGGCACCCCAATGTGGAGCCGATGACCGCTGGGTAGGTAATGGGGGTTCTCTTTGAGCAGCTGCTCTAAAGTGGGCCTTACCAGTTTGGAAGTGAGCAAAAGGGTATTGCGGGAATCCCTTGAGCATATAAGCGTTTTCAGCCTCTGCAGGTAATCCTCCCTGAAACCGGTGCCTATGAATACGGCCCCCAAGTGAGTGCCGGTCTTTATGGTAAAAGGATACTCACTATCCGCGGCGTTGATGAGCAGGTCCAACACCTTACCATTCCTGCTCACCGTAACCGGCATGTTGGCTACCTCCGCTTCTTGAGCCATCTGGAGTAAGTCCCGGGCCTGGGGGCGGTTCTTAACCGCGAATCCGTTGATGCGCAAAATGATGTCTCCTTGGCGCAGCCCTCCCCGCTCCATGGGCGAGTTTCTGACTACCCCGATGATCTCCGCCTGATTCTTCTTCTCTTTAGTGAGGTTCTCTTCGAAGAGGGAGGGCCTTATCACCACTGGGCAATTCAGTTCCTGACGTAGCTCCCTCACACAGAGGACGATCTCCCCCCAGACCTTCTCCGTGTCGAAAAGCTCTTGCTCTGAGAAGAACCGGGAGTAACCAGGGAGATTTACCTGTACTAGGGCGGTGAGGCATTCCCCGGCGTAGGCGGCGGTACGTCTCAGATCATCCAAGGTTTCCTCAAGAGAAGGGAAGGGCCAGGCCACGATGGTTGTGGTAAAAGGTATGCCATGGTCTCGCAACAGTTTGAGGGAGTAGATGGCGGTCTCCGGTTGAGGGTCGTTCATCAGAGAGCATCGGCGCTGGGGCGAGGAACTATTCAGGGATACGTCCAGATAGATGGGGAAAAGTTGAGCGAGGGCGCTCACCATGTTTCGGTCGAGCTGGGTTCCATTGGTGCAGATTCTTAAAGTCTGGTTGGTCCTTGCCCTCAACTCCTTAAGCAGGGTGAGGATATGAGGGTGGAGGAGGGGTTCCCGGGGACCTCCAAAGGAGGGGAAAAGCCCCCGTCCGGAGCGAGGCTGGTAATATCTCAACCTGGTAAGGACTTCATCCAGCTCCTGGTCGGGGGAACGTTCTGGCCAGTCGAAGGCGTCCACGGAACCCTTGTTATAGCAGAAGACGCAGTCGCAGTCGCATCTGGAAGCGACATGGAGTAGCAGGTCAGCGGGGTTTCCCGCATGAAAATCAACCCAGTCATCTAAATTCCTTAACCGGAAACCATCCACCTGTATCGGCTTTCCCTGATACTCCAGTTCCACTAGGGAGAGCAGGGATTCTAGTTGATTGGCGATAAAGCTAATCCTGGGTTCGTAGAAGGAAGCGCTGGATATTGGATTGACCGATTCCCCGGGATCCTCGCCTGGCTGAAAGAGGCTCTTTATGCTTCTTTTGGGGCCCAGTAGCCTGAAGCCGTCCACTCTGACCTCTTTGTCCCCTGAGCAAGGCGTCGCGACATCCAGGAGATTGCGGAACTGGCGCCTGATGGATTCCGCTACCGGGTCCCTCCCGTTCATCCGGCCATCGGCGGGAATCCTCAATGGATAGCGGAAAACGTAATCTCCTTCCATTGCCCCCATCTCCTAACAATATTTAAATTTTACTAATTGTAAATTATCTCATTGCGTTATATAAAATCACAGGAAAGAGACAGGCTGGTATTCCCCGAAGACCTCCCTTAGAACGTTGCACATCTCTCCCTCGGTAACGTAAGCTTTGGCGCATTCGATGAGAATGGGGATGAGATTCTGCTCCTCATTCCTAGCCTGGTTTTCCAGCTCTTTCAGCAGCCTGGCTACTTGGTTGGAATCCCTCGTTCGCTTCAGCTCGGCCAGCTTCCTCTTCTGCTCCTCCTCGGCTCTCTCCCTCTTCTCCGGGTCATAAGGGTGGGCCACCAGTCGGTTGGTGGTGACCTCCAGTTCCTGTTCGCCGGTGAAACAGTTAACCCCAACCACCAACGTCTCCCCGTTTTCGATACGCTTACGCTTCTCGTAAGCGCTCCGTGAGATCTCTTTCTGCATATAGCCGTTCTCGATGGCGGCAACGGCGCCTCCCATCTTCTCTATCTTCTCGAACTCCGCGGTTGCCGCGTTCTCGATCTCATCGGTGAGCGCCTCCATGCAGTAAGAACCCGCGAAGGGGTCGGTGTATTCCAGAAGCTTGGATTCGCAGGTGATTATCCTGCCTGCATCCTGAGCCAATTGCAGTGCCTCCATGCTCCAACCAAGCCCTAGGGGCTCGTCGTAGGGTGGGAAGGGCACCGGGGTGCTACCGGAGAGCGCGGCCGCCACCGCCCCGATCACCGCCCGAGTGAGATTATTCAGGGGCCTCTGTAAGGTTGTGCTGGAGGGGCCAATGTGCACCCCGATGGGCTGGCGAATGCGCATGCTGCGAGGGTCCTTAGCCCCGAATCGCTCTTTAAGGATTCTGGCGTACATACGCCGGGCAGCTCGCTGGAAGGCTATCTCCTTCAATATCTCCATGCTGCCGCCGAAGGCGTTGAAGGTGAAGCGGGGCGCGAATTCGTCCACCTGCAGTCCCGCGTCAACCCCAGCCTGCAAGTAAGCTACCGCGATAGCCATAGAAAAGGCAAGGTCCTGTTCCCGGGTGGCTCCCGCCTCCCTGATATGATAGCCTCCTATGCTGGTTATGTTCATATTGGGCACGTTTTTAGCGATGAACACCAGGCTATCCCGGAATAGGCGCAGTGCAGGAGCGGGAGGGAATATATAGGTGCCTCGAGCGATATACTCTTTGAGGATATCGTTCTGGGGGGTGGCGCGCAACTTGTTCAGAGGTATCCCCCTCTTTTCCGCAAGGGCGAAATACATAGCGATGATGATATCCGCGGGGGCGTTGATGGTAAAGTTGGAGGCGATATTGTCCAGATCGAGATCGCCTTGATATGGTTCGTAGATGATTTCGAAGTCGCGCAGGGTATCCACGCAGACCCCAACCTTGCCTACTTCCCCCTCCACCAGGGGATCGTCGGAGTCGTAACCGCACTGGGTGGGAAGGTCGAAGGCCAGGTTGGGTCCCGCTCTGCCACCCCGGTCCAGCAAACCCTTGTAGTAGTCACGTGTGTTCTCCGGAGTGCCATAGCCGGAATAGGTGGCGGCCCGGGTCTGGCCCATGGCAGCGGGAAGCCCGCCCTTGGTGGCCATGGCGGCGAATTTGGCCATTCCCGCCAAGGGCTCCACTGGGAAAGCTCCCGCTGTGAAAGGATATTCCCCGGGGAAACCCACCTTCTCCAGGAAAGAGAAATCTTTCACATCCAGGGGGGTGTAGAAACGACAGGTATCCGGCTGCACATACGGGTACCTCTTCAACGCTTCCTGCAGTGGGCCTTCTTCCCAGGCCTTACGCGCCTCCGCGATCCTGGTGAGGTCCTCATTCATGAGTATCACCTCCAAAGAAAGTCAAAGTGTCAGATAACTATGTAATTGTTATAAATTATTATAATGAACTTGCATCTTCGCGTTCGCCATGCACATGGGCATCATGAAAATAATTGGTAAACCACGATTAAGTATTTGGAAAGATTGTCTTATAAATCATTCTCCCTTGAACACGGGGTCTCGTTTCTGCACGAAGGCGGCTAACCCCTCTTTGGCGTCCTCGCTTCCCAGCGCCCTGCCCATGAGCTGGTCTATCTCGGCTTTCGCCTCATCCGACAGGGCGGGGGCTTGAGTCATCAAGTACAATGCCCTCTTGTGACCGGATACCGACAAGGGGGCGTTCTTGGAAATACCCTCGGCCAGCTCTAAGGTGAAGTTCTCCAACTCCTCGTCGGGGACCACGTAATGCAGCATTCCCATCTCATATGCCTCGGAAGCATCGAAATTTTTCGCGGTGTAAAATAGTTTCTTAGTGTTAGGAAGGCCGATATTACGGATAAAACGGTACAATCCAGCGGGAGGGTAGACTATTCCTAGCCTCGCCGGAGGCATTCCCATGCGGCAGTTTTCAGATCCCACCCGTAAATCACACGCCATGGAGAGCTCGCAACCCGCCCCCATGCAGTAACCTCTGATCATGGCGATAACCGGAAAGACGCACTCCTCCACGATGTCCAGTCCGAATTGAAGAGGGCCCTTGGAATCTATAGCCTCCTGGATGTCCGAAGGGACCCCTTCAGGCACCGCAGTGAGGTCCATCCCTGCGGAGAAGGCCTTCTCCCCGGCACCCCGCAGTATGGCGCAGCGGATCTTTTTTTCCGACTCCAAATTTTTCAAGGTCTGGGCTATCGAGACCAGCAGTCCCGTGGAGAGAGCGTTTCTGCGCTGGGGACGATTCATGGTCAGAATAGCCACGTTATCCTTTATTTCCAGGAGCAGTTCCGATTCTTCCGACATCCGTCATCACCCTTCCGAGATCGAGCTTACGGACTTACCTACGATACTTGAGGGATTGTTCTCCCTGACGCTCAAATCGCTGGCCCCAGTTTCGTTACCGTGTGTTGAGAATTATTTCAAATCATTTTCGCTGAAAAGAATTTTACATAAAGTAAATTATCTCTCAAGCTTAATTTTCCAAAGAAAGACATACATCCAAATATCGTATGATCGCTTTGCCGACAGCATTTCTTCTTCAGAAATTTACGCTTAAACCGAGCCGATTCTGCCAGAACCATGTGGTTCTATTAATCCTTTACAGAAGGGATGTGTTTTGGTAATATCGTTCCTGCGAATTCGCACCTATATTAGCAAAATCCGGTTTTATCAGTCAAGCGGCGTGGGAATTCCGGGGGCAAGAAAGTGGTAGGAATAAATGTTCCGAGGAGTAAAACCGCATCATTACTAGAAAAAGCGGATACCTTTCGAGGATATTTAATTTCTACATTCATTAAAAAAACGAACAAAGATTTTGCTGAATGTTCAAAAAGTATAAAAGATACCTTTCGAAGAAATTAAATTTCTACATTCCTTAAAAAAATGAACAAAGGTTTTTCAGAATGTTCAAAAAGTATAACAGATACCTTTCGAGGATAATAAATTTCTACATTCCTAAAAAAATGAACAAAGGTTTTGCGGAATGTTCAAAAAGTATTGATGAGTGGAAAAATCTTTGCGGAGTTATGGGGGAAGCTCCTAGGTATGGAGTCGTAGGACAAAACCGCGAAGAAGCGAATGTCTGAGAGAGGATGTTTCAATGGGGATGGATAATTATGGGGTCTATAGGGTCGAAAAGTTGACAAGATAAAGGTTAAAGAGATGAAAAGCGGATCGGATGAAAAGTCGAAAAGACTAAAAGACGAAAAGAGGCAGATTATAACCGGGGCGGAGGAAATCTTTAAAGCGAAAGCTTTCCATACGTTTACACGTATGAATCACCTTCACCGGAAACGCGTGAGGGGAAAGCAAAGCGATTAGGAAAATGCTGGAGGCTGTCGAGGTTCGAAAAGAAGCGACGAGGGGTTAGGCGGAGATAAAAATGGGTTAAGCTTCGTCCCTGTTGTATCGCGAATATTTTTCAATGTGGGTTTATCTGGTCTCGCGACGGTTTAAGTAAAGGTTCACGGGAGTAAATGATGATCGTCTGAAAGAAATTAGCCTTATGGCGTTAAAGCGCAAGAGCTTTCGTTGATGCTTGGGTTGAAGCTGAAAGCCTTGATGGGGATTTCTTTAGCGGATCACTTGTATCACTTGTATTAGAGAATATTTATCTTAGAGAAGAGAGGGGGAATAACAATGGATGAGCTGAAAGAGGTGGCGAAGTTCATCTGTTCCACTGAGGCCGGCGATCTGCCGAAAGATGTGATGGAGGCGGCGAAACTTCCTATCATCGACTGCCTGGGCGTGACCGTGGCGGGCATGGAGGACCCAGCTTCCCGGATCACCGCGGAATGGGCGGAGACCATGGGGTGCGCCCCGTTGTCTACGATTTTCCGCGGGTTTATCCAATCTTCCCCGGCTTGGGCGGCCATGGCCAATGGGACCGCCGCCCACGCGCTGGACTATGACGACGTGAGCTTCAGCATGATGGGACATCCTTCGGTGGCGCTGGTTCCAGCTATCGTGGCGCTGGCGGAAGCGGAATCGCTCGGCGGCGCTGATTGTCTCCTCGCTTACGTTCTGGGGTTGGAGGTGGCCGCCAAAGTAGGACAAGCCTTGGGTGGGAATCCCTATATGATCGGCTGGCATCAAACCAGCACCCTGGGGGTTATTGGAGCCTCGGCATCATGCGCCAAACTGCTGCGCCTGGATGAGGAGAAGACCGCCCATGCCCTGGGGATCTCTTGTTCCCTGGCCAACGGTATTCGCGCCAATTTCGGGACTATGACCAAGCCACTCCATGCGGGGATGGCGGCAATGAATGGAGTAATCGCTGCCCAGCTAGCCAGCAGAGGATTCACCTCCAATCCTGACAGCCTCTTTGGGGAAAACGGTTTCGCCCAAGCCTTCTCCGCGGACAAGGAGCGAAGGGAACAACTCAAAGATTCTCTGGGCAACCCCTATGAAATTATCACGCCTGGCTTATCTTTCAAACCCTACCCCTGCTGCCGGGGACCCCAGGGAGCTATCGACGCCGCGCTTGAGGTGCGTGCGAAAGCGATGGAGGAAAAAGGGAAGATAGACCACAAAGAGATAGAGAAGATAGAGTGCAGGGTGCCCGAGTGGCTGCGGGGCGTGGTGGTCTATCATCAGCCCCAAACCGGTCTGGAGGGCAAATTCAGCTTGGAATTCTGTGTCTCCGCCGCCATCCTCGATGGAAAGGTGGGGGTGGGGCAGTTTACCGACGAAAGAGTTAGGGCTCAGGACATCGTTGAAACCATCGCAAAATTCGACTGGCAGGATCTCCAGGGAGAATATGGGAGCGCCTTCACCTCCGAGGTGACATTGACCATGAAGGACGGCTCGGCGTTCTCCACCAGGGTGGAAAAGCCCCTAGGAGAGCCAGGCAACCCCATGAGCGACGAGCAGGTATACGACAAATATCTGGAGTGCGTGGGCACCCACCTCGGCGAAGAAGTGGCCAAAACTACCTTGGAATCGTTACGTAAACTTGACGCCTTAAGGGATGTTAAAGACCTGGTTAAGGGATTCAAGCGGTCATAAGGCGCGTTTTACTATCGTTTCCCCGCTGTTGGGGCGCGGGAGAGACGATTAAGCAATTCATGCAAAAACTGAACAAACAGGGTACTTGACTGTCTAGTGCTAGCGAACCTATCATTTTAAATAAGATGGCTGGTGAAAAGGCTTTATAGAAGCAGAATTCGGCGAATAGTCTTAGTTTTCTTAGCGTAAATTTATTCATTGTAATTTCACCGCTTTGTAATCGCGCAGCCCTTTTCGACCACTTATAACGTGTAGTTAGAGGATGAGAAAGAGGGGGAAGGAAAATGTCGGCAGTGGAGATGAAAAGCATTGAGGAGATCGAAAAGAGCGGACAGTGGTGGTGGTGGGCGGAGAAGAAACGCTCCCCGAGGTTG
>JACVIX010000125.1 GCA_015711725.1 Candidatus Geothermincola primus
GGCTAGAATCCTGGCCGAGGTCGCCGTCTCCATGGGTTTCGACGTAAAAACCTCCGAAGTGCATGGAATGGCCCAGAGAGGAGGGAGCGTGATTTCCATGGTTAGATGGGGAGAGAAGATTTTCTCTCCATTGATCGCCAGAGGACGCGCCGATTTCATGTTGGCTTTCGAGGGGTTGGAGGCTCTTCGCAATCTAGGATACTTGAAACCCGATGGGAAAGTGATTCTGAACGATTTCCGACTGGACCCCCTCCCGGTGCTCAGAGGGGAAATGGAATATCCAGTGGATTACGTGGAAAAGATATTGCGATTCGCGCCATCTTCCGTAATCCTTCAGGCCGAAAGAATAGCGGAGAGGGCCGGGAACAGGCGGGTAATTAGCGCGGTGATGCTTGGCGCGCTATCCAATTGCCTCGATTTTCCAGTTACACTTTGGGAAGAAACTATTCGCTCCTGGGTACCCGAAAAGGCAGTGGATTCGAATTTAAAAGGATTTCACCTAGGAAGGGCGGAAGCTAAACCTTAACTTCTGAAATAAAAAAACCGTTTAGTCCAGCAAGAAAACATATAGAATTATCCGTAGGCTTTTAAAGACGCGTCATAAATGGGGGCACTATGGTTAAGAAAAGGGTGGAGAAATTCGATTGGTACGCCAATCATACCTTCAAGCATCAGCAGTTCAAGGATATTAATAAATTATTGCATCTGAAAGAAGAGGGGGGTCACGCTATAAGCCTCTGTCTTCCCACCATGAATGAGGCTAGCACCATAGAAAATATCCTTAAGATAATCAAGAAAAAACTGCAAATCGAATATCCCCTCCTGGATGAAATCTGCCTAATGGACGGAGGCAGCACGGACGGAACGGTGGAGATCGCCAGGGAAATGGGTATCGATGTCTTCTTCCAGGACCAGATAATGAGGAAACTGGGAAAGGCCCAGGGAAAAGGAGATGCCTTATGGAAAAGTCTTTTTTGTACCCGTGGGGATATTGTTGTATGGATTGATGCGGATATCCGCAATATCCATCCTCGATTTGTCTACGGACTGGTAGGACCATTGTTGCATTATCCCCACATCCATATAGTTAAGGGGTTCTATCAAAGGCCCATAGCCAGCGAAACCAGGAGATTGCGCAAGACGGGAGGCGGTAGAGTTACTGAACTGGTGGCCCGCCCTTTGCTCAGCTTCTTCTATCCCTATCTTACCGCACTGATTCAACCTCTTTCCGGAGAATATGCGGGGAGAAGGAAAATACTGGAAGCCATACCTTTCTTCACCGGATACGGCGTGGAAATTGGGATGATTATTGAAATCTACAAGAGATTCGGAATGGAGGCTATCGCCCAGGTCGACTTAGTGGAAAGAGTTCATTACAACCAGACTTTGTCGGCTTTGGGAAGGATGTCTTTCGGGGTGATTCAAGCAATGCTGATTCAGTTACAGGAAGATGAGAAAATTGAGCTCAAAGAGCCCTTCAACCACGAGTTTACCCAAGTGGATTATAAAAACGGCTCTTATTTTCTGGAAAAGATGAAAATAGACATTAATAAAAGGCCACCTATGCTCACTGTAAAAGAATATCGCAAGAAATTCAAGCTGAATGATGGAGATGAGACTCTTTAATTTTCCGCCATTGGATCCCAAGGTTGAAAAGATAGCGGAGAAGCTCTCGCTTTCCTCGCAAAAGGAAAAGCTAGACAAACTTTTAAGCAAAGTAAAGGTGGCTTATACCGATGTAGATGGCACTCTGATGGGTCCGGGAGGGTGTTTCTTGCTCAACGCAAAGAGAGAATTTACTCTCGGCCCCGTGAAAACTCTCATTACAAGCATCAAAGAGGGGATCGATATCATGTTGGTATCGGGAAGAACTAGCCAACAGCTGTTGGAAGTTGCCAGACTGTTGGGTTTGAAGAACTACATTGCCGAACTAGGCTTGGAAACCATTTACAACCAAGGTGAGGAGGTACGTTCCAACCTGGGATTTTTTAAAGGGAAAACCAATAATCTACTCGACTTTATAAATGAATTGGGAGTGGTTGATTTCCTATTCACCCGATACCCCAACCAATTGGAACTGCACACCCCTTGGGCATTGGATAGAAAAAACACACCGCTTTTGCGTGGGCTAGTTAATCTGGAAGAGGTAAATGAGCTACTAAGGGAAAGGTTCCCCGGGCTAATCATGGTTGACAACGGCGTAATTCCTAGAGAATATCCTGATTTGAAAGTCGCCCAAGTGCGCGCTTATCATATCATGCCCCTGGGGGTTACCAAGGAAGGAGCGGTGGAGCAGGATATGTTCACCCGAGGTTTTAGGAGAGAGGAAACCATCGCTATAGGCGACTCGGAGGCTGACCTTCCCTTTGCGGAAAAGGTGGGGGCGTTCTTCCTGGTGCGCAATGGATTATACGCTAGTCCTCAGATAATAGGGGCGCTAGGAAAATATGAGAATATTTTTATAACCGATGGCTATCTAAACGAGGGATGGGCCGAGGTTTTAAACGTCATTATCACACATAATCGTTCCCTGGATTCATAAGCATAGGGCATAACTCCATAATTTGCTAGTAAGGTTGAGAGGAAAATTATAAGGTCTTGATAAAAGGGGCCAGTTCACATATCTATCGCTAAAATTTATCTAATATTTGGAACTACGACGACACCTACGAACGTAAAAAATATGCATGTATAAATTTCCTTATCATATACCGTTGGACATTTCTATCTTTTATAGCGGCCGGCGCAGATAGGCTTTCACGTTTCGGACTGTATGGTTTCCTCGAAGATCTCTTTGAGGGACGTTCTAATCTGCTGGTCCAGGTATTCTCTCCCCTTATTTTCTTCGATGGCACAAATCTCGCTATAAAACTAGCTATAATCTTTCCTGGCGATGGTCCTCCTTTCTGGTTGTTTTGCAGTTAACGCAATAAAAATTATGGAAGCCATGGTCATTTTCAAAGTCCGAAATTACGCACAAAATGATACGTTATCTGGCAAGACGATTCTTTTGAAATAGTTATTGAAAGTGTTTATAATTTAATTGTTTAATCAGTAACAGTCCATTGGAAACCAGACGCTTTGTTATATTAGTGGCATAAGAATTAGAGGCGATTCTTTTTTCTCTAAAAGGCATGCCATAGGTAAGACAGCCAACCGCTTCTACCGAGCGAGAGATAGATGGCAAGATTTAAGGATAGAAAGAATTTTCGAAAAGAGGGAGGTCTGATATGAGATACACTTTCAGCATCATTAAAGCGGACATTGGTGGATACGTAGGGCATTCCGACGTCCATCCTGCGCTATGCAGTTGCGCGGAAGAGTCTCTTGCCCAGGCTAAGGAAAAAGGACTCATCATCGATTACCACCGAGCGGATTGCGGTGATGACATCGCATTAATCATGACTCATACCCATGGAACCGATAGCGAGGAAATTCACCGTTTCGCTTGGGAAACCTTCGAAAAAGCCACAGAAGTGGCGAAGGAATACGGGCAATATGGGGCAGGTCAGGATCTTCTCACCGATGCTTTTTCTGGAAACCTGAGGGGTATGGGTCCAGGCTTCGCCGAGATGGAAATCGAGGAGCGGGCCTCCGAACCGATTATCTGTTTCCTGGCGGACAAAACCGAGCCTGGGTCATGGAACTACCCCCTTTACAAAATGTTCGCGGATCCCTTCAATACCATAGGACTGGTGATCGATCCCTCCATGCATGACGGCTTCAGGTTTGAGGTGCACGACTTGGTTGAGGAAAAGAAGATTATCTTCAGCTGCCCCGAAGAGATGTACGACTTGCTGGTGTTCATCGGGGCTCCTTCACGCTTCGTCATAAAACACGTTTTCAAAAAAGATAGCGATGAACCTGTAGCGGTCACATCCACTCAGCGTCTTTTCCTCATGGCCGGGCGCTATGTAGGGAAAGACGATCCCGTGATGGCGGTTCGTTGCCAGAGTGGGCTGCCGGCTGTGGGAGAGGTACTGGAACCCTTCTCTTTCCCCTATACCGTAGCGGGATGGATGAGGGGAAGTCATCACGGACCCTTCATGCCGGTGAGCACAGCCAATGACACCCCCACCCGTTTCGACGGACCGCCCAGGGTAGTTGCCTTAGGCTTTCAGCTGAAGGATGGAAGACTCATAGGACCCAGGGATATGTTCGCTGATCCTAGTTATGACCTAGCCCGCAGGATCGCTCTGGAGCAGGCGGATTATATAAGGCGCCACGGACCTTTTGAACCCCACCGCTTGCCTCTGGAAGAGATGGAGTACACCACCATGCCCAAGGTGGTGGAAAAACTGAAGGATAGGTTTGTGCCGCTGGAGGGCGTGGAGAGAGATTTCTAATCAGCGAAAACGCTGGCTTCGAAACCGGCAACGCTTTTCGCCCAGTCCAGCTCATAACGTTATCTCGGAGAGGGTCCCTACTCCGGGCCCTCTCCGATCACCACCGCGTCGTCATCGATCCGCAAGACCGCTTCCCAGGGAATCATCTCCTTATCCTGCCAGCCGCCAAACTTCTTCTTCAGCTTTTCCATCAGATTTTGCAGTGATGACGAAGAAGCCAGCCAACCCAAGCCCATCTCCAGACCTATCACTTTAAGAGTCTTTCCTTCCCGCTCGATGAACACGTCGTCCACTCGTTGGATACGGTTTCCTGCCGCATCAAGCATCTGTTTATTCAGCACATCTCTGCGCATCAAGCACTTCCCCTTGGCTGTGACTATGGGGATATCTGGGTGAACACAATTCAGACGAATGCCATCCTCATCGATATCCTGAACCTGAGACCAAGGAGTAAGCAGCACGATATCTTCCACGGGGCGCACCAGTTCGAATTCGCCCACCCTATCGGTCCAGTGAAGATGAAGGCCTAGATAAGCTAGGTAAGGGGTAGAAAGGTCGCCTTCCAAAGCTAAATCTTGAACATGTCCGATGTGTAGCCCTTCTCTATCGTAGACTTTCACCTTGATCAGGTCCGAAATTTTGATTAACTCGCCTTCTTCCAAGCGATCACCTCCAGGTCATCGTCCTACAGGAAAGATGGTGGTCACCACCAGCATTATATCCAGTATGTATAAAATCGCCACCGCCACCCAGGCAACGGCATGGTAAACATCACTGTTGGTATAATTGCCCATTATGTCCCTATCCCTAACGATGAGAAGCATGCAGGTAACTATCACAGGCAACAAAATCCCGTTGATGGTTTGAGAGATCAACATCATGGTGATTAGTGGAAGCCCAGGTATGAGGACTATTAGCGCTCCCCCCACGATAAAGATGGTGTATGCAAGGTAAAAATTCTTCGCCTCTGAAAATGATCGATCTATTCCCATCTCCCAACCAAAAGCCTCACATACCATATAGGCTGAGGAGAGAGGCAGAATGGAAGCGGCGAACAACGAGGCGAAGAGAAGCCCCACTGCGAAAAGAGTGGAGGCGTAAACGCCAGCTATAGGTGCCAGAGCCATAGCCGCCTCCTCTGCCGTCTCGATCCTGGTCATTCCCACCGCAGGATTGTTGAAAAAAGCGGCCGCACAACATACTATAATTGCCCCCGCCGCTACGAATAGAAAGGTATTTCCCACCGCCGTATCTAAACGCTCAAAAGCCAGGCTCTCCGTATCCAAGCCTTTGTCCACAATGGAAGCTTGCTGGTAGAACTGCATCCATGGGGCGATAGTCGTGCCTATTACAGTAACCACCATAACTATATAAGAGACATTCAGCTGACCGCTGGGAACGAAAAGCCCCTTGGAGACCGCCCCCCAATCAGGCTTCGCTATAAAGGCGGAGATGATGTAGCAGATATATATGCCTCCCACCAACAAGAATATCTTTTCCACGATCCGGTAAGAACCCTTGAGCACGATATACCAGACCCCAAATCCCGCCAAAGGAACCGCTACCCAGCGAGGTATCCCGAATATCTGGGCGCTAGCCGCGACCCCAGCGAAATTGGAGATGGCGTTGGTGAAATTTGCCACCATCACCGCCAGCATTATCAGGGCGGTCAAGCGAAGGGAAAACCGCTCCCGAATCAAGGCAGCCAGCCCTTTCCCGGTCACGATACCCATGCGGGCGTTCATCTCCTGAACCATATAGAGTAAAAGCACGGTGGGAATCATCACCCATAGAATGGAATAACCATATCTGGCCCCAGCCACGGAGTAGGTGGCGATGCCCCCAGCATCGTTATCCACCATGCTCACGATAATACCTGGGCCTAAAACACTTAAGAAAATTATTAAATTTTTTCGACTGAAACGCCTTTTTCTAGCCATTTTTCCCACCTTCGCCAGGCGAAAACATCCCTATGATTATATCACTTGTCCATATGGGTAATTCCTCTAAAGAAGCTTTGTTTGAAAGTATGAACGAGGGATTAGCGAGTTTTCTTTCTTCGTCTCTTTTTCGCCTTGACAATCAATACCTTAAATCGGTCGATAGCCAGAACTGGCAATATACTGCATAAGATAATGGCTAACCATGCGGATACATTCATGTAAGAAGTGCCGAAAGCCCGCATCAATGGCGGGACCGTGACCACTGAAACTTGCAATAGCAACGAGGCTCCTAGTGCCAGGGGTAAAGCGCGGTTATCCCACAGCTTCATTTTGAAGAAGGAGATATCCTCCGATCGGCAGTTATAGGCGTGCATAAGCTGCGCAAATACCAGGGTGCAGAACACCGCCGTCTGCACCATACTTATTCCCTTATCTTTTAACCCCTCATCCAAAGTGAGGAAATTTTGAGAGAAAATCCAGTATCGAGTGATGAAGAAACACGCCAGTGCTCCCAAAGCTAAAGTGAAACCCTGCCACATCAAGGTGGATTGTTTACGCCAAGAGAGCATGTGCTCGCTAGGATCTCTGGCAGGTCTCTCCATAATACCCGGTGTGGGTGTATCCATCCCCAACGCCAGCGCCGGAAACCCATCGGTCACCAGATTTATCCAAAGAACCTGGACCGCGCGTAGAGGGGTCTGGGCGGTGAAGAGCATGGCGACGAACATAGTCACCACTTCGCTAATATTACAAGATAAGAGAAAATAAATGAATTTTTTCAGGTTATCGTAGATTATCCTTCCTTCCCTGATAGCCTTCACGATGGTGGCGAAGTTATCGTCAGCAAGAACCATGTCCGCTGCCTCTTTGCTCACATCCGTACCGGTAATACCCATGGCTATCCCGATGTCGGCCTGCTTCAACGCGGGCGCGTCGTTCACGCCGTCACCGGTCATAGCCACCACCGCGCCTTCCCGCTTCCATGCCTTCACGATTTTGACCTTATCGGAGGGGGCGACCCGCGCATAAACTCCGATCTTCCTTACCCTAGACGCCAGCTCCTCCTCAGAGATCTCGTGAAGTTCCCTACCAGTGACAATGTCCTTTTGCGGATTGAGTATCTCTAGTTCTTCTCCGATAGCTTGGGCGGTAACCGCATGATCGCCTGTGATCATTACCACCTCGATATGAGCAGCCCTACATGCTTCCAGGGCTGGAAAAACTTCAGGCCGAGGAGGGTCGTTCATCCCCACCAAGCCCACAAAGATCTCCTTCTTTTCAAGATCGGGAGATTCCAAGTCCTGAGGATACCTATCCAAAGGGCGAAAGGCAAAAGCCATGGTGCGAAGCCCACTCTTCGCCATCTCTTCCGCCTGAGATAGAATTAACGACCTCATCTCGGTGGTCATAGGAGCAGCTCCCCCCGGTTGCATCACGCGATCACATATCTGTGCGATAACTTCGGGCGCCCCCTTGGAAAATAGAACAAAACCTAGATTTCCGACTTGAAAAGCCTCTTCCAAGCTCCAAGGATCCTTCACCTCATGGATGGTGCTCATCATTTTACGCTCGCTTTCGAAGGGAATCTCACCGATGATGGGTAACCAGTTCCTGGCTTTTTCACGGTCGAATCCTAGCAAATCGGACATCTTCAAAAGAGCGACTTCGGTTCCCTCTCCCAAATAATCCCCATTTTGTGATACGGCGTTGTTGCACAAGCTGGATATGATAAAAATTCCCTTTGCATAGGACAAAGCCTCTTCTCTTTGCTCCTTGTCCGACAAATCTACTTTTCCTTCATCGAGAAGCCATATCTCCCTGGATTCCATCTCGCTACGGGTTAAGGTCCCAGTCTTATCCGTGCAGATCACATTGGTGCAGCCCAGGGTCTCCACCGCCGGAAGTCTTCGTAGAATGGCGTTTTCCTCCGACATTCTTCTAACCCCTAAAGCCAGGGAGATGGTAACAATAGCGGGGAGACCTTCGGGGATGGCTGCAACCGCCAGACTTACGGAAAAGAGGAAAAGACCAGTCCACTCCTCCCCTTTAGCCAGACCAAGGAGAAAGATGAGCGCGCATATACATAGACAAAGAACGGCTATTCTTTTGCCGGTTATCTTCAGTTCCTTCTGCAGGGGAGTCTCCTCTTCCTCGGCTTCCTCCAGCATGGCGGCGATCTTGCCCATCTCGGTTCTTCTACCGCACTCCACCACTATCGCTTCTCCCCTTCCCTTCTCAACGTAAGTTCCGGTAAAGACCATGTTTCTCCTGTCGCCTGGGGGAATATTCTTTTCAGCGATAGGGACTACAACTTTACTGCAAGCCTCCGATTCTCCTGTAAGAGAGGCTTCCATCATCCTCAAACTGGAGACTGAAATGAGCCTGGCGTCTGCTGGTATCTTGTCCCCCTCCTCGATAAGCAAAATATCTCCTGGCACCAGATCCCTTGCGGGAATAATCTCCACCCTTCCATCTCTTCTCACCCTCGCCGTGGGGGCGCTCAATTCCTTTAGAGCGAGAAGCGACCTCTCCGCTCGATATTCCTGAATAAAGCCGAGAATAGCATTGGCGAAGACGATGGCCAGAATAATGGCTGCGTCTAAATATTCCTTGAGCAAAGCTGCGGACACTATCGCCGCGGCAATCAATATGTAAATCATGAAGTCTTTGAACTGGCCGATAAATAACCAAAGGGGGTGGGTGGGTTTGCTTTTATGCAGTATATTTGGCCCGTAAATATGGGATCGCCTAGCCGCCTCTTCCCCGCTTAACCCTTTCTCTCTATCGGACTCCAGCGCGGACACCGTATCCTGCCAGGAGAGATTGTGCCAGAGCGTTTCCTTTTCCAATATTACCCCACTTATATCTCAAGCTTTTTCACCGATAATCATGTGGCCAAAAAAGGCGTTAAACAAAGCTATTCCTACACTTGGATATTATATCCAGGCTTTGTGTATCTTTCAGATATTATCATAAAAATGGATGGAAGGTCGTGACCTTAATCTTGACGCTCAATCGTAACATAACAAGTTCATTTCCCAATAAAATCCAGGGTGAAAGAGAGGGTTTTCATAAATATTTTAAGAAGCCCGAGGTTCTAGAGGAATGATTATGAAAAACCAAAAAATGTTTTTTGATTTTTAATCAAGTTCAAAAATGAAAGAGGGCCTTGCTGGCGACTTCGATTTTACCATTGGGAGCATGGGCATGAGGCGAGTGCGCAGAGGAAAGAGGGAACAAGAGTAAAGTCTGAACCCTTCATTTGGACACCTCCTTGCTTCGCTTCTTTTACTACAAAGCAAGTATAGGGGGTGTCCACTATGTTTCTGAACCTAGGCAATCTCTACGTTCATTCTAAACTC
>JACVIX010000126.1 GCA_015711725.1 Candidatus Geothermincola primus
TGGAAAGATGGATACCGATGTTTGAGAAAAATCATCCCTATTCAGTTGAGGTGGTGGCGATGGGGAGCGGAGAGGCTCTCAACCTGGCTAGGGACGGCGATTGCGACCTGGCGCTCACCAATATTTATTGGTTGGAGGAGAACCTGATCAAAGATCGTTTTATAGTAGATCGTCGTGCAGTCATGCACGATTTCCTTCTCATCGTGGGTCCTCCGGGTGATCCTGCGGGAATCAGGGGCTTAATCAACCCAGTGGAGGCGTTTGCCAAAATCGCCAAGTACGGAGCCCCCTTCGTATCCCGGGGGGACCGCTCTGGGGTAGATGCCCGGGAACGGACTTTCTGGCTCAGCTTTCTGGAGAACGACAGGCCGGACGGTGCATGGTACATGGAGAGCGGAAAGGGGATGGCGGCTACCCTGCGTCTGGCCAGCGATAGGCAGGCATACTGCCTCACGGACAAAGCCACCTACCTACTCATGGCGCATGAGTTGCGCCTGGAAATACTCGTTCAGGGCGGCGAGGCTCTGCGAAACGACTACCACGTGATGACAGTCAATCCCGATGTTTACCCGGATATGAATTTTGAGGGAGCGAGGGCTCTCCAGGACTTCCTGACCGGAAGGAACGCACAGCAGCTGCTGAATTCATTGGGCTTGAGCGAGTATGGGGAACAACTATATTACCCCGACGCGCTGTGATGCGCTTGGGGGTATGTGCGGGGAGAAAAATAGGTGGGGGGAATGATTTTAAAACATAAACGGACGGGAATGAATTGAGGGAACGACCTTTAATACACGGAAGAGACAAAAGGTTTGGAAGGGGTCAAAGGAAAGACCCAGATAGAAAGACCTTGATATATTGACGATGCGAAAATTATGCTCTCCGAGCCCTTGGGCCTAAAGCCCCGCGCCATGGTCGAGGGCCGATAGGGTGCGGCGGGAAACGGCCGTACCTCCCGCGTTTGGAAAGGAGAGGGAATGAGACCGAATCTAGTTAAAGACCCGCCCTCCCCTGGCGGGTTTCTTTTAGGCGGAAAGGCGAACCTGGGAAGGCGCAGCTTTTCGCTTATGTGGCCAGAAAGGAGATGACTGTGTTTCTTTTGAGAACGGCTGTAATGGACGACAAGAATAACCGTATAAAAAGGGTCTTTGCGGCTGTGGTCCTAGCGACCGCCGTAGCCATGTCTTTGGTGATTGCGTTCCCCGGATGCGGGAAGCGGGAAATCCAGAGGACCGACCTCATCCTAGCGACCACCACTTCGGTGCAGGATACGGGCTTGCTAGATGAGTGGATTCCCATGTTCGAGGAGGAATATCCCTATTCCGTCAAAGTGATCGCAGTGGGCTCGGGCAAAGCCATGGAGATGGGAAGAAATGGGGAGGCGGACGTGATGATTGTCCACAGCCCCAAGGAAGAAGAGAGGTTCATCGAGCTTGGGTACGGGATCGGTCGCAGGCAAATCATGCACAACTACTTTATTATCGTCGGTCCCCCAAGCGACCCCGCGGGAATCAAGGGCATGACCGACGCCGCAGATGCTTTTAAAAGAATCGCTCAATCTAGCGCCACCTTTATCTCCCGTGGGGATGGCTCGGGAACCCATATCAGGGAGGAATCCCTCTGGGAATCCGCTATTGGAGCCTCTAAGCCCATCACTCCCTGGTACGTGGAAACCGGCAAAGGCATGGGGGATACCCTGCGGGCAGCCGACCAGAAACAGGGTTATACTTTGAGCGACCGCGCCACCTTCGCCTTACTAGCCGGCCAGTCGAATCTAGTTGTCATGGTGGAGGGGGACCCCGCCCTTTTAAACATATACAGCATTATAGAAGTAAATCCGGGTAGATTTCCCAACGTTAAAAACTCGGGCGCCCAGGCCTTCGCCGCGTTCGTGTTGGGCAGGAGAGCCCAGGAACTGTTGGAGAGATTCGGGGTGGAGAGATACGGCGAGCCACTCTTCTGCCCTGATAATCTGTGATAGGTATGGCGGCGGGATATGAACTGCCCGCTTCGCTTGAAGATGGAGCTGTGACGAGGATGAAATATGACATAATGTTAAATTATCGTTGATTGTCATCGCGCTGGCCCAGTTAGCGGATAAGCTACGATAAGCCGTGCGCTAATAAAATTCTTAAGCGGAGCGGGGCGATAGGAACATGTCCTTTCATCTAAAAAAAGGAGTGGTAAATTTTGGGAGAGATATGGCGAGGCATCAAGGAAGCGATGAACCTCATCGTTCACCTGGATCCCTACGTGATGAAGATCACCCTCTTCACGCTTTACGTGTGCGCCATCGCCACCCTGGTGGGAATGGCGGCGGGGATACCCTTGGGTTGCTGGTTAGCTCATTCACGTTTCCCTGGAAGAAAGCTTATCATCGCTCTTGTTAACACTGGCATGGGTCTTCCCCCTGTGGTAGTGGGATTGTTCGTCTACATCTTTCTGCGCCGACAGGGGCCCCTGGGATTCCTCAACTGGCTCTATACCCCTCGGGCTATCATACTGGCGGAAATTATCCTGGCCATGCCCCTCATCGCCGGTATCGTGCTCTCGGCTATGCAGAACACGGATCCTAAGCTGCGGCTACAGTCCATGTCCCTGGGAGCTTCAAGGTTTCGCTCCACCCTCACCCTGCTGGCGGAGAACCGCGTATCCGTGCTCACCGCCGTGATGGCGGGATTCGGAGCCATCGTCTCCGAGGTGGGGGCAGCCATGATGGTGGGGGGAAACCTCCTTGTCCGCGGCCAGCCCTACACGCGCACCCTCACCACCGCCATCGTACTTGAGGTGGGCAAAGGGGAGAGCGTGTTAGCCATAGCCCTGGGGATCATCCTTCTCTCTATAACCCTGGTGCTCATCCTGGCGATGACCTGGTTGCAGCAGAGTGAAGGAAGGGCTTCTCCAAGGGCGAGGATATGGGGAAAGAGGTTGAGGGTGGAAAATGAGTGATTTCCTGCGGTTGGAGAGAGTGGAACAATGGTACCAGGGAAGGCAAGTCCTGGCTGTGGAGAGTCTCTCCCTTCGGGAGAAAGAGATAATGGCGGTGATCGGACCCAACGGCTCGGGTAAAAGTACCCTGCTGCGGCTCGTGCATCTGTTGGAGGCGCCCACCTTCGGGGAGATAATTTATTGGGATGGATCCCGGCTTTCCGGCATGGACAGGAAAGCGCGTAGGAACTTAAGGAAGCAGATGGCCATGGTCTTCCAGGAGCCCCTGCTTTTTCGGCGCTCGGTAGGGGCCAATATCGCCTATGGTTTGAGGGCTAGGGGGATTAAAAGAGAAGAGGCGCGGAAGAGGTCGATGGAGATGATGGAGCTTCTAGGGCTGCAGGGCTTGGAGCGACGCTACGCCCCCACCCTCTCGGGAGGCGAAGCCCAGAAGGTTAGCTTGGCGAGGGCGTTGGCGGTGCGGCCCCGCCTGCTTCTCCTGGACGAACCCTTCGCCTCGCTAGACAGCCCTTCCCGTATGGCTTTGCGCAAGGAGATTACCTCGTTGCTGCGCAGGCTGGGCACCACCGCCCTTTATGTCACCCACGACCATCATGAGGCGCTGGAGATGGCCGATCGCATCGCCGTGCTTATAGATGGCGAGATCCAACAGGTGGGCAAGCCAGTGGAAATCTTTGGGAAACCCCTCAATCGCAAAGTGGCTAATTTCATCGGCACGGAAAATCTCTTGGAAGGGGTAATCGTGAGTGGGGGGGAAGGGACGGCGAGAATTCAGGTGGAGGGCGGCGAAATCGAAGCCTCCACGTCCCTTCCTTTAGGTTCTAGGGTGCTGGCGGTGGTCCATCCCGAGGAGGTGGTGCTTTCGCGGGAGAGCGCCCAGGCGGGTTCGGCCCGCAATCGCCTGCGCGGCGAAGTGGTGGACATCGGGATGCTGGGTTCCATGATCAAGGTGACTATGGACTGTGGTTTTCCCCTGGTCTCCTGTATCACCAGGAGCTCGCTGGAGGAGATGGGAATAGAGCGGGGAAGCGAACTGGTCGCCATCTTCAAAGCCACTTCCGTTCACCTCATCCCACGAGAGGCGGACTGAGAGAGATGAGTCTGGCAGCGATACCAGGGATTCTAGGGATCCGGGGATGGAGGGGTAAGGTGATGCGCCGGCTTTCGCGGGGTGGTCACAGGGGGTTATCTCTTGGGACGCCACGCCGCCGCCTAGGAGAAGAGGATAGCGCTGGGGGGCAATGCTCCCCGAAAAGATTTTTTCTCAAAAAAGCGCCAGAGGTGGTTGAGCCGCAAGACCTGATCGAAATACATCGCTTTCAAATTATGCGAGGAAGCGATTAATATGGAATATGGTGTGGGTTGGAGTGAGGGATAATGACATATTATTTACAAAATGAAGAATTTAAAATATGTTGAGTGACGTGACGCGGAGAGGGAAAGTTGAGGGGTGATTTGACTTGATCAGCGTGACCGAGGCTAGAGAGAGAGTCCTGAATAGCGTAAAGGCGAACGATCCCGTGGAGGTTCCCCTGATGGAGACCTTGGGGAGGGTGCTGGCGGAGGATATCGTCGCGGATACTCATATCCCGCCCTTCGACAACTCCGCTATGGACGGTTACGCCTTGCTAAGTGAGGACATTGTGAAGGCAACTGAAGAAAACCCGGTGCGCCTGGAGGTCCTGGAGGATCTGCCCGCCGGATACACCGCCCGGCGTAGCCTGGGAACCGGCCAGGCCATCCGCATCATGACCGGGGCGCCCATACCACCGGGGGCGGACGCGGTGATTCCCGTGGAGCTTACCGAGAGGGAAGATGGTGGGGTGCTGGTGAGGAGAGCGGTGGAGCGGGGAGCCAACGTGAGGAAGGCGGGGGAGGACGTCCGAAAAGGGGAGACCGTGCTTTCGCGGGGGGCCAGAGTGGGCCCCGCGGAGATGGGGCTTTTGTCCAGTCTGGGGCGGGCGCGAGTGATGATATACCGCGCTCCGGTGGTGGGGATCATCTCCACTGGTGATGAACTGGTGCCGGTGGAAGAAGAGCTCCGGCCGGGAAAGATCCGGGATTCCAACAGCTATACCCTATGGGGTATGGTGAGGGAAACGGGGGCGGAACCCCTGCGGTTGGGGATCGTGAGCGACGACGCTCAAGCGCTAAGAAACGCCATTTTGGACCACCTGGAGGAGGTGGATGCCTTTATCACCAGCGGTGGGGTGTCCGTGGGAGACTATGATATAGTCAAAGAGGTGCTGGCCGACCTGGGCGAGATAGATTTCTGGAAGGTATCCATGCGCCCAGGGAAGCCCCAGGCTTTCGGACTCATCGAGGGCAAGCCCCTATTCGGGTTGCCGGGAAATCCCGTCTCGGTAATGGTCTCTTTTGAGCAATTCGTGCGGCCCGCCCTGCTCAAGATGATGGGATCGAGGGAGCTTTATCGCCCCGAGATAGAGGCGGAGATAGAGACCCCCATGGGCCGTTCTACCGGCAGGGTTGAGTTCATCCGAGTGATCCTAAGGGAGGAGGAAGGCAAGTTCAAGGCGCGGGTTACTGGTCCTCAGGGCAGCGGGATCCTCAAATCCATGGCTCTGGGCCAGGGATTGGCGGTGCTGGGGGAAGAGGTGGGGAGGTTGGAACCCGGCGCGCGGGTGAGGGTGCAATTACTTCGTGTGGAACCTGGCGCCTGGCGTTCTTCCGCTACTTGATATCCCTCAAGGTAGGGAGATACGCGATGAGGAAGTTGAGGCGGGTCTACGGCAGGGACCTGACCCTGGGCAATCTCTGCGACCTCTTGGCGGAGAGGTATGGTGGAAGTCCGGCTTGGCGAGCGAGCTCCCCTTTATTAACGGGGTATGGCTATAATCGTCCCATCACTTACCGTGAATTGCTCTCCCTGATAAATCGCGTCTCCGTGGCGCTGATCAAGGTCTACCGGCTGCGCAAGGGGGAGCGGGTGCTGGTGCTCTGCTCTAGAACTTTTCATTCCTTGGTGGTCTCCTTGGCGGCGATCAGAGCAGGAGGTCTGGCGGTTCCCCTAGACGCGGAAATGGAAAAATCGCCGCTTATGGAGGCGATGGGAAAATGTAAGCCAGCTTTGCTCGTGACTGATCGGCTCGCCACCGGTTGTTCCCAACCCCTCGCCCCCGGGGCATTGGAGTTCCCCTCGCTTAGGTCGATTATCGCAATAGGTGGCGTTTGCCAGGATGAGGAAAGAGCGTCAGCTCTGGAGGAGGAAATGAAAAGAGTGACCGATTTTTTCTTTCCCTATACTTTAAAGCCTCAGGATGTGATCGCCCTTTCGTACGCTGGGGAGCGAGGAGAAGCGGGGAAGGGAGTCATGGTCACTAGCCGGGGGGTCATCTCCGTGGCGCGCCTGCTCTATCCGCTGTTGCGCCCATTGCGGTTCGGGGAAGGCGTGGTGTCCGGGAGGATGGGCGATGTCTTCTGGTTGGCAGGGGCAGTTTCTTTGCTGCTGGCTGGCTTGACTGGGGTATTCTCTGAGGAAGGGCGGGAAAAGCGGGACCACGCTCTGGGAGCCAGGAGGACCACTGTTTACTTGGGTGGGGGCGATGAGCCCCACCGCCCCGGCTGGGGGGAGATATGCTCATGGGGTAGAGAAGAGGGGCTTCGGCCGTTGCTCTGGGTGAGTCCCCAACCTCTTAGGACGAGCGGACGCGTTTACCATAGAAAATTTTACAATATGTTACCAATAATCTTGGATGGTCATTTCTCTGTGCCCGCCTGTTCATGGCTGGCTCTGCGCTTGAGGTCTATGGGAAACGGCATTGAGGGGAGCGATTTTTTCCGTCCCCTCCCCCACTTAAGATATGCGTTGTCCACCCCCCAAGGAGTAGTAAAGAGAGGGCGAGGGGAGCTCCTGGTGAAGGGGAGACCGGTGACTCATGGTATCTGGGGCGATTTGGAAGGAACTTATCGCATGCTGGAAGATGGCTGGCTTCACACCGGCGTGGAAGTGAATCGGAGCGGGATATCAAGGATAGAATTTCTTTAAGGGTTAAGGGAGAGGACCGCCGCCTCGAGGAGCCCCAGAGCATAAAGAAAAAGCCAATGGGGCTTGCGAACTTATATGTTCTTTTTGTCCCTTACCTCACCTCACTTTTCAGTAAGACGCTTGAGTTATGATAAAATGTCCATGTAAACCATTTATCTTCGTGACGCGGGGATTTTTCATGGAATATGCGGTGAAGGATAAGGAGATTATCCAGGCTCTCAAGATGGTTGCCCCGGGCACTGAACTCCGCGAGGGCTTGGGTAGGATCGTCTCCGCCCACATCGGAGCGCTGATTGTGGTGGGTGACACCGAAGAAGTTCTTTCCATCGTCAATGGGGGCTTCGAGGTAAACGTGGATTTTTCCGCGCCCCGACTTTACCAACTCTGTAAGATGGATGGCGCGGTGATACTCACCGAAGACCTCTCCACCATACGCTTCGCCAATGTACATCTAGTTCCTGATCCCTCCATCCCCACCAAAGAAGGGGGCACCCGTCACCGCACTGCGGAGAGAGTGGCTAAGCAGACCAACCAATTATGCATCGCCATCTCCGAAAGGCTGGAGCGGGTTACCCTGTATAAAAAGAATTGGAAGCATGTTCTGGCGGACCCCCGGGTGGTGGTGAGCAAAGCCTTTCAAGCTATTCAAACCTTGGAGAAGTACAAAGCCCGCTTCGACCAGGTATCCCAGTCTTTAAGCGCGTTAGAGATCGAGGACCTAGTGACCTTGCGGGACGTGGTGAAAGTGCTTCAGCGTTCGGAGATGATGATTCGCATCGCCGAGGAGGTCGAGTTATATATCTCTGAACTGGGAGTGGAGGGTCGGCTGATCGCTTTGCAGTTGGAGGAACTGATGGCCGGGGTGGAGAAGGAGCGAGAGAATATCATCCATGATTACCGGGTGGACAGCCACGGTAGAGGGGAGGAGACGGTGCAACGCAAGCTTTCTCGCTTGACCTCAGAGGAGCTGCTCCAGCTCACCACCATCGCCCAAGCCCTGGGATATTCGGGGTCCCAGGATGAGCTGGACCGGCCCCTAGCCCCTAGGGGATATCGAGTTCTGAGCAGAATACCCCGGTTGCCCCATTCCATCACCGACAAGCTGGTGAAGAACTTCAAGACCCTCCAGAATATCATGGGCGCCACCCTGGAGCAGCTGGACGAGGTGGAGGGAGTGGGCAAGACCAGAGCCGCCGCCATCCAGGAGGGGCTGCGCCGCATAGCGGAGAGCTCCATTATCGACCACTATCTGTGATACCATCCGCAGCCCCGCTCTCGAGTCTTCTACTCTTCCTTTTTCCTTTACCTCTAGCTCTCAACGCCTGGAGAAACTAGCGGATGACACGGTGAAAATTCTCCGCGCTTAAGCTTTTCTTTCCTCGCCTCCACCCCTCGCTGGGATTTCGTCGCGGTTTCTAAAGCGAACCCCCCGGCGAGGTTGGGGATGGTTATATTTAATGATTTAATTAGAACGACCGCTTGAGAGCCGGTGACTTGAGGCGATTGATGGTATTTACAATATGTAAATTGTTATGGAGTGCGCTTATTCGTCGCCACGCGAATACCCACCAAGCGAAAGGAATGATCGCCTCGCCAGTCCAAGGAAGCCAAAGCGAAGCGGAGGTAAGGCAGAAGATCTCGCGAGCGACGGGCGCGCCATCAAGCGCGCCAGCGGGGTTTCGTTGACACCCATGAAAAGATGCAAATATAATAGGTTTAACCGATGATGGAACGGAGGGATGGTTATGCGAGGAGCTGGATGTGAGGAGTTTCAAAAGGTAGTCTCGGAATACCTCGTGAGGAACAGAAGCGTCCTCGACGTGATGACCAAACTCCAGGACGCCGCCACCAGGGTGAACAGAGCCATCGCCAAAGCTGTGACTTATTGCGGTTGTCTGCGCATCGAGGCGGGCAAACAAGAGATTCCAGAGGACGTGAAGTTCGCCGACGTCCATTCCTACGTAAAGAGTCACATCGAGGGAGAGCTCTGCCCCAATTGCAGAGACGTGATCGAGACGGAGCTGGGCAACGCTCTATTCTACTTAGCGGCCACCTGTTGCCTGTTGGGGCTGGACTTAAAAAGCGTGTTGGAGAGAGAAGACGACCGGATCTCCACGCTGGGCTTATACAGCCTTACCTGATCGGGGAGTACGTAAGAAAGGAAGGCTAATCTCGCGGAGCTTCCGCGGCTATGATTCACTCTCGATATAATAAGTCTCTCTCCAAAGCAATTGGCTCTCCATGAAAATCATCCCTCATAAACCCCGTCGGAGCCTTAACGTGTACGGTATAGTAAGTTATATGTCCTCCCTAGATAGATAATAATAGATGACCAACCCTCCCATTGGGGTTGGGTCTCCGCGATCCACGCCCACAGAAGATGGTAAAAATTACAATTTTTATCCATTTATTCCCAATTCAGTCCATTACGCTTTGGACTAAATTCTTCTTTATGGATAAAATATCCCAATTTATAAGAGACCTTAAGAAGGTATAGGGATGTTAGACATTTCTTTAGAGGCTTTCCAAGGCGGAAAAATATTTTAATGCCAACCCATCGTCCCCGCGGCGCCAACCAATAGTTGCCTAGGTCCATGAAAATAATGGAATGGTTAGTACCCCTATAATTTGAAATATTTTAT